>NZ_JAUBWA010000052.1:0-10692 GCF_036702825.1 Microcoleus sp. A003_D6
CCATCCCACAAGAGTTATTTTTTCTTGTGGGACGGGCATCTTGCCCGTCCTAATTATTTTTGCAAGAGGTCTAATATTCCTCCCCACATGGACGTAGATAATAATTTGTCACCAAGCTTCTGTTATTTTCGAGATAAACTTCGAGGCTTAACGACTCAGTAAAGAAACCGGGGTTTTTTATGGAAAATCGCCTAGTGCAACGAAGTAGATTCGTAAAAAAAAAACGGTTTCTCGACACCCGTGCATAAGTCCTGTCTGACTACCAAAATCGGAATCATAGCCAAACTTTTGATGAGTAACAGCCCATACAGCTAGTTTAGCGGGACAACCTCAGCTTGAGATTCCCACAAACAGCGAACAACCCCAAAGATGAAAATAGAACGATGCAAAGCATTTTCGACCGACGCAGGATGTCGGAGTCAATGAAGCTGCTGGTTTGGTAAAATGCCAGAGGCGATCGACTTACCAATAAAAACCGCCAGATTAATTTAAGCTGATTAAAAATTAGGCTGCAAAATCCGATGATCCGCAAGAATAACCGCAAAAAGTTACCCTTATTAGTAGCTTTCTTAGTCTCGCCATTTATTTCTTGGTTCCTGAGTGCGATCGCACTATTTCTCAGTCTCTGGGTCATCGTACCAGCACCCGCGATGTTCCTGTACCCTTTGGCGGTGGGAGCACCAGAAATCAGTCCTTGGTTGGTGGGTATCAATACGATCGCCCTCCTGCTGAACCTGCTCAGACGGCATCAAGGCAAAGTCTACATTATTTTGTCAATTTGTAACCTGTTCGCCCTAATCCTGGGCCTGCTCCCCCTGATGCAGTTCCCAGCAGCCAATACAGCGATAGCTACCCAAATGCAAGCAGTTTTAGGGGAAAACTATTTAGCAGCCGTTCCTCAAGCCGATCGCGCGCAGCTACGCCCTCAACCGTTTATCCTGGCAGATGCGTTCCGAGGAATTCCCATCAGAGAAGTTAGGATCGATCGGGCTATTGTATTTGCCAACCCTGACGGAGTTTCACTGCAACTAAACGTTTATCGGCCGATGCAAATTGGCAAATATCCGGCGATTATCACCCTCTACGGAGGAGCTTGGCAGAGAGGGAATCCCGATTCTAATGAGGAATTCAGCCGCTACATGGCCGCTCAAGGCTATTGTGTGGTTGCAATTGATTACCGCCACGCTCCCAAGTATCGATTTCCTGCTCAGATTGAGGACGTACAAGCCGCTCTTTCCTATATCAAAACTCATGCTGCTGATTGGGAAATCGATCTCGATCGAATTGCTCTGATGGGAAGGTCTGCTGGTGCCCATTTAGCAATGCTAACTGCTTATGATTCTAGCGTGCTTCCAGTTCGAGCAGTGGTCAACTACTACGGGCCAAATGACCTAATCCGGGGATACAATGACCCACCTTTTCCTGATGCCATAAATGTTCGAGCCGTCTTGCGTTCCTTTCTCGGAGGAACCCCAGACGAACTCAATCAGCTTTACCGTCGGGCTTCTCCCATAAATTATATTAAACCCAATCTTCCCCCTTCTTTACTGGTTTATGCAGGTCGCGACCATATAGTTCAGCCTAAGTTTGGTCGATCGCTCTACGAACGATTGCGAGCCACGGGCAATCGGGCTATTTTGCTCGAAATTCCTTGGGCTGAACACGCCTTTGATGCAGTTTTTAATGGCCCGAGCAATCAACTAGCTTTGTACTATACAGAACGTTTTTTGGCTCATGCTCTGAAGTCTTCGGATTACCCATAAATTAACTCAAAACTATAAAGTTACTCATTGATTTATAGGGATTCAAAGCTGGCGGTGAAGCCATCTAAGGTCAAGCATTCTTCCATAAATTCCTCTGCGTCATTGACATTTTCAAGTTGATATTCCATGATGCGTTGACCGTCGCCTTTCATTTTTTTGGAAGAAAGAGGCGTACCCGGATATTTTTCTGCGATCGCCTTGAACGCCTTAGAATGGATATCCCAGTTAGCCGCAGAACAGTTAATGGTTACACGCCACATAATTAAATTCCTTCTTACTTAGTTGTGAGTTGACAAAAGTGCCGATAAATCAAGGGATTCTGTTGTTTGGAAAAAAGCTAAAAGCCGCGCCACTATGCGATCGACACCACCCTTAACATTAGACTCAACATTCAAAGGCATCACCGGATCGTGGAGTGATAAGCGTAACAGAAACCAGCCGGATTCGCTAGCTGACGTGCAGGAAATTCGCAGCCCTTCGTAGTTATTGGGAACGATTTTCCAGCCTGCTTGCGTTGAGACAAATTCTTGCAGTTGCTCAATGACGCGATCGCCGTGGGCTTTGAAATCATCCACATTAATTTTAATCCGAAATTCTGCACTTTCTTCGGGTTCTTTTAAATTTGCAATTAAATCTGGCAAAGATTGATTTGCCAACTTTGATTGAGCCAATTCAATCAATAATTTACTGACCAAATAAGCGCCATCATCCAGAAAGTAATTTTCTTTCAAAGCTCCATGTCCCGAGGTTTCAATCGCCAGCCATGATTCCTGTCCGGATTCATTGAGGCGGATCGACTCGTCAATCACATTTTTGTAGCCGCGTTTAAAGCGATGGTGAATCCCTTTTAAATCCTGTTCGATGAATTGTGTTAACCCATCGGAGGTGATAGAATCGGTGACAATGGTAGAGCCTGGATGTTCTTGTAAGACTATAGCAGAAATCAAGGCAATTAAGCGATTGCGGTTGAGTTCATTGCCAGCGAAATCGACGGCAGCACTGCGATCGACATCGGTATCAAAAATAATTCCAAAATCCGCTTGATTTGCAATTACCGCTTGACAAATTGACTGCATTGCCTGTTTATCTTCGGGATTGGGCACGTGATTGGGAAAAGTGCCATCCGGTTCTAAAAACTGACTGCCTGCGGTGTCTGCGCCTAAAGGTTTTAAAACTTTATCCACATAAAACCCGCCCGCACCATTGCCCGCATCGACAATAATTTTTAATCCGGTCAGCGGCTGCTCAAAATTATCGGGATGATTGACTGCTTCCCGGATTTGGGTGACAAATTGGTTAGCATAAACAGAAATAAAATCATGCTTTGCAATGCTACCTTGAACGGTGACTTTTTCAAAGTCATTGCTTTGGGCGAATGCTAAGATATCTGTAATATCTTTTTTTTGTAAACCACCATTGGCGGTGAAAAACTTTAAGCCGTTGCGATTAAATGGCAAATGGCTAGCAGTGAGCATAATCGCGCCGTCGCAATCAAAACCAGGGGTAATGGTACTCATAAACATGGCGGGAGTTGAAGCCATTTCAAAATCGTAGACTTGGCTGCCGACTGAGGTGATACCCGCCATGACTGCTTGCATTAAGGTTGGCCCTGATAAGCGACTGTCGCGCCCGATCGCGATCGTTAATTCTGCCGCTGGTTTATGGACTTTTCGCACCAGCCAACTCACAAAAGCTTGTCCCAAAATTGTCGCAAATTCAGGCGTTAGGTTGACTTTTTCACCGGGAACTCCTTCGAGGGCGATACCGCGAATGTCTGAGCCGTTTTGAAGTTTTGTCCAGTTGAAGTTTTGCATAATGATTGATGGTAATTAGAAGGTAGAAAGTAAAAAGGCGTGGTTGAAACCGATCCTGCACACGAAGTCCGCCTCAGCTTACGGCAGGCGGAGCCCGCGCAGACTAAGAAATAAAGAGGGTAGAAATCTCGGAATCGCTAAGCTGTTCTACATTTAAACTGTGTGTCATTCGATTTGAGATTTTAGATTTGAGATTTTGGATTGACACCACGGATAAATGCGGGGGCTTGAGGATTTTAGATTTGAGATTTTGGATTGATTCCACGGATAAATCCGGGGGCTTGTACCATCAATAAATTCTTGGTCAACAATCAAGAAAACTCTTGTGGGACGGGCTTCTAGCCTGTCCCGAATTTCCAATTTAAATGCGTAACAGCTTATTATTAGGCGTTACGGTGACAGAGTTTTTCAATTTAATTAGGGGAATTTTAGCCACATCACCGCCGAGATTAAGCTCTCATTCCTTAGTCGCGTTCAACGCTGTAAATTGCCTCTAACCGGAACTCACCCTGAGCGGGAACTTCCACAATATCTGTAGCCGCATTGGTTGTTTCCACACAGAGTAAACGCTGATAATCTGCATCATCAAGATCGGCCATATTTGCAGAAATTGTCACCCAGGGATTCCACACTACGGCGGATTTGCTACCAGAGGATTTAATGCGGATGCGGCGATTGAGGGCGCTATCGTCAATGACTAATTCATTGGTAACATTCAGATAGATGCGATCGACTTCACCTGTTACTACCACTGCACCAACTTGAGTTTTTTCCACACCACCCTCAACTTTATCAAGATACTGGCTATTTTCTAAACCCAAAACCTGCACGCGGTTGATATCACCGACTTGGAAATAGGTGTGGAAAGCTTGGGTAAGGGGAAAGGCTTTGTCGCCCAGATTGCGGGTGAGTAGTTCTACGGTGAGGGTGGTGCCGACGGTAATCGCGATCGTCAGTTCAAAGGCTTGAGGCCAAATCGCTCTAGTTTCCTCAGTATCCTGAAGTCCCAGGGTGACTTTGGTTGCGCCCTCTGGGGTTGTGGCGGTTTCTACCACATTCCAGAGGCGATTCCGCACAAACCCGTGACTCGGACGGCCCAAGCCTTCGGGATCGGGGCCAAACCAGGGCCAACAGATGGGTATACCGCCTTTGATGGCTTTCCCGATCGCATAGTAGGCTTTTTCGCTCGCGAACATCAAGTCTGCGGTTTCGGTGGCCGGTTGGAAGGAGAGCACTTGGCCAGAATACACAGAAATCAAGGCTTTGGCTTGGCCGTTGTCGATGTGAATCATCGGGAAACCACCCTTTCCGGTGGCGAAGGTGAGGTGGCCGGCAATGCCGTAGTCGCTGTTTAATTGGTCAATACTCATGCTGTTGGCTGTTGTGAACTGCTTCATAATTATCTGATATTATGGTGGCTAGATTTTCTTGTATTGATGAACAAATTTGTATTCTCGCGATAAGTTGGCTAGATGGTTAACACAGTTGTTATCTGGGGAATCATTTGCGTTCCCATCGAAACTTCCGTTCAGATTCTTGAATTAGCACATCATTAATACTAGCTTCACGTCTTCGCATCAATCCATTTTAGGCAAATTCCCACTGTTCATTATCATAGACGCCATACCAGTAGCCAGAATCATCATGCCACTCCTATTCAAAGCGAACAGAAATTCGATGTTCTGTAAAACTCCACAGTTATTTCTTCAAGCTGTTTAAAGTGGGATGTCGGGAAGTTCAGCAGCAGCGATCGCAATTACGATTTTTGGCGCCGCTGAACAGAAGTATGATTTGACCGTCGTCGCTGACGGAGGCAGGCCGGATAGCGTTCAAATAGGATATCTAAATAATTGCTTTAATAGGGAATAAGCTGTTACGCATTTAAACCACTAACGAGGCTTGTAGGGTGCGTCAGTTAGAACACTTACTGGACAAGAGAAACGCTTATGTACTGACGCACCATACTATCGTCTTTTAAATGCCGAACAGCTTAGGAACGTCGTTTAATTTGAGAAGCGTGAATTAGTAAACGAATTGAATGTTTGAACATTTCTTCGGATTTAGAATAACAAATAGTTTTTCTATTCAATCGAGCAAAATACAGCGGATTCCAGGTTTATGAACTACACCCCAGAAACCGGGTTTCTTCTGGATTTCTCGCCAGAAATCGGTTTTATTCAAGAAACCCGGTTTCTCTGTACTTCACTTACGAAAGAAAGTGCTATATGTCCTTGATTCTATCAAGAGTTCTGACTCTTGTTGTCACCCCGTCAACAATTCTAGCCCTCAGAGCGCAAGAGATTAGATAGGAAATCCGAGGAGCCGATCGCCCCGTTAACCCCCACCAGATTCGCTAAAACCTGACCATTTCCTGCGACTCGCAGCAACGTACCGTCAGGAGTGGCGCTCAATTGCAACTGCTGGAAACTTAGGCCGCCAGTCAAAACAAACTTATCGACGCCTACCTCGAAGTTAATCACAGTATCGGTGCCGCCGTCAGCACTCAACACAAATCGATCGCTCCCAATACCTCCACTTAAAGTATCGTCGCCCAAGTCGCCAAACAGCCAATCATCTCCAGCACCCCCATTGAGAAAGTCGCTATCTTTACCGCCAATCAGGGTATCGCTGCCAGCATCGCCGTTGATAGTATCTTGCCCTTCGTTGCCGTAGAGCAAATCATCGCCGTCACCGCCGTTGATACAGTCTTGGCGGTCGTTTGCGCCCACCGAGAAACCCCGGTTATCGGAACGATCGCCAAAGATAGTATCGTTGCCCTCATCGCCACATATCTCATCGCTGCCGTCACCCCCATAAATCAAGTCGTTGCCGGTATCTCCGTGTACGAGGTCATTATTTTTGCCACCGTAAATCAAGTCGTTGTCTTCACCGCCACTGATGGTATCGTCACCTTCATCGCCGAACAGCGCATCAGCACCATCACCGCCAAAGAGCCAGTCCTGGCCGTTGACATCTTTAGCTCGACTGCGAGTGCCACCGTACATGGTGTCATCACCGCTGTCGCCGACAAGGGTATCAGAGCCGAGTTCGCCGAAAATCAAGTCATTATCTTTGCCGCCCCAAACGCAATCATTGCCTTTACCTGCTTGGACGGTATCATTACCGTTGCCGCCACCGATAATGTCGTTGCCGGTGCCGCCAAAGAGCAAGTCTTCTTCGCCAACACTATTCATTGAGTTGGAACCGCCGCTGTCGCCAAGCAGAGTATCGGCTCCTTCGCCGCCGTAGAGGGTATCTGAGCCTAATTCACCGTAGATCAGGTCACTGCCTTTGCCTCCGTAAGCGCGATCGTTATTTTCGCCGGCAAGCAGCGTATCATCACCTTCTTGGCCGTTGAGGAAATCGTTACCGGAGCCGGCGTCAAGCAAATCGCGTCCCTCGGAGTCGCTGACCCTTTTGTTGCTTAAACCGCCAAACAAGCTGTCATCGCCGCTGTCACCAATCAAGGTATCGGAGCCGAGTTCGCCCCAGATCAGGTCATTTTGTTTACCTCCTAGGGCAAAATCGTTATCCTTGCCAGCGTAGATGGTATCGTTGCCCTCGTTACCGTTAATGATGTCTGCGCCGTTACCTCCGAAGATAAAATCGCCATTTTCCGCAGCGCTGCTGTCATTATCGTTGCCGTTATCTCCCAAAATCGTATCGGCACCTTGATCTCCAAACAGGATGTCTGCGCCTAAGTCGCCGGCAATCCAGTCATTTTGTTTGCCGGCATGGACGATATCGTTGCCATCGCCACCATAGGCAATATCGGTGTCAGTGCCGGCAAAAATCGCATCATTGCCTTCGTCGCCGTGAATTTCATCAGCGCCATCTTCACCTAAAAGCAGGTCATTGCCTTCAAAACCGACAATTTTTTGGTTGCCTTTGGTGTCTGCGATCGAGTCATCGCCATTGGTTCCTGTGGTGGTTTGTCCTTCTCCAAGTTGTGAAATCGGCCGGACAAATCGAACTGCGGGCGGTTGCGGAGGCGGCGCAAAGTTAATTCCGGGTTTTTCAGGAATGGGCTGACACAGACAATCGGTATCTGGTTCGGCGATCGGATTTGAGATACCGGGCGCGGGCGTTGGCGTGGGTGTAGGTGTGAGTGGGGGAACAGTCCCAACAGGCCTCAAGATAACAGTAGCGCTAGCGGGGCTGACTTTGCCGAGGTTGTCGGTGGCGGTGTAGCTGAAATTGGCGCCGGTAAAGTCGCCTGTGGATTGGAAAAATAGTTGTCCTAGCTGTTCCGGTGTCAAGACTTGACCTGGTGTCACGGCGACTCCGCCGTTGGCTGGATCTCCTAAAAACAGGACTCCTTGGGCCGCTGGCGGCAGGGTGTTGATGGTGTAAGAGGCGATCGACCCATCGTCACTTATTCCCAATCCCGGCACCCGCGCGGTGCTGTTGGGCTCTAGGGTGAGGTTAGTATTGTTGGCTGCTGGCGGTTCGTTGGGAGTCGGTGTGGGACTTGGTGTTGGTGTGGGAGTTGGTGCTGGAATCGGTATTGGTAATGGTGTGGGAGTGGGTGTTGGTACTGGTGGTTGGTTGGGAGTCGCTCCTATTAAATCGAGATTCGCGTTAGCTGGGGGACTAACTGCGCCGAGGTCGTCTGTGGCGTTGTAGGTAAAATTGGCGCCGGTAAAGTCGCCTGTGGATTTGAAGAATAGTTGTCCTATTTGTGCCGGTGTCAATTCTTGACCTGCTGTTACGGCTACTCCGCCGTTGGCTGGATCTCCTAAAAACAGGACTCCTTGGGCCGGTAGCGGCAGGGTGTCGATCGTGTAAGAGGCGATCGACCCATCGGGGTCATTTCCTCCCAATCCCGGCACCCGCGCGGTGCTGTTGGGCCCTACCGTGAGGTTAGTAGGTGTCGCGGAGGGCGCTTGGTTGGGAGTTGCTCCTGTTAAAGCGAGAGTAGCGTTAGCTAGGGGACTAACTGCGCCGTTGTTATCTGTGGCGCTGTAGTTGAATGTGGCTCCGGTAAAGTCGCCTGTGGATTGGAAAAATAGTTGTCCTATCTGTGCTGGTGTCAGGACTTGACCTGCTGTTACGGCTACTCCGCCGTTGGCTGGATCTCCTAAAAACAGGATTCCTTGGGCCGCTGGTGGCAGGGTGTTGATGGTGTAAGAGGCGATCGACCCATCGGGGTCACTTCCTGCTAATCCCGCAACCGGCGCGCTGCTGTTTGGCCCTACCGTGAGGTTAGTATTTGTTGCGGAGGGCGGTTGGTTGGGAGTCGCTCCTGTTAAACCGAGAGTCGCGTTAGCTGGGGGACTAACTGCGCCGAGGTTGTCTGTGGCGTTGTAGGTAAAATTGGCTCCGGTAAAAGTCCCTGTGGATTGGAAAAATAGTTGTCCTATTTGTGCCGGTGTCAGGACTTGACCTGGTGTCACGGCTACTCCGCCGTTGGCTGGATCTCCTAAAAACAGGATTCCTTGAGCCGCTGGTGGCAGGGTGTCGATCGTGTAAGAGGCGATCGACCCATCGGGGTCAGTTCCTCCTAATCCGGGCACCCGCGCGGTGCTGTTGGGCCCTACCGTGAGGTTAGTAGGTGTCGCGGAGGGCGCTTGGTTGGGAGTTGCTCCTGTTAAAGCGAGAGTAGCGTTAGCTAGGGGACTAACTGCGCCGTTGTTATCTGTGGCGCTGTAGTTGAATGTGGCTCCGGTAAAGTCGCCTGTGGATTGGAAAAATAGTTGTCCTATCTGTGCCGGTGTCAAAACTTGACCTGGTGTCACGGCTACTCCGCCGTTGGCTGGATCTCCTAAAAACAGGATTCCTTGGACCGCTGGCGGTAGGGTGTTGATGGTGTAAGAGGCGATCGACCCATCGGGGTCACTTCCTGCTAATCCCGCAATCGGCGCGGTGCTGTTTGGCCCTACCGTGAGGCTAGTATTGTCGGCTTCTGGTAGTTGATTGGGAGTCGTTCCTGTTAAACCGAGATTCGCATTAGCAGGAGGACTAACTGCGCCGAGGTTGTCTGTGGCGTTGTAGGTAAAATTGGCTCCGGTAAAAGTCCCTGTGGATTGGAAAAATAGTTGTCCTATTTGTGCCGGTGTCAGGACTTGACCTGGTGTCACGGCTACTCCGCCGTTGGCTGGATCTCCTAAAAACAGGATTCCTTGAGCCGCTGGTGGCAGGGTGTCGATCGTGTAAGAGGCGATCGACCCATCGGGGTCATTTCCTCCCAATCCCGGCACCCGCGCGGTGCTGTTGGGCCCTACCGTGAGGTTAGTAGGTGTCGCGGAGGGCGCTTGGTTGGGAGTTGCTCCTGTTAAAGCGAGAGTAGCGTTAGCTAGGGGACTAACTGCGCCGTTGTTATCTGTGGCGCTGTAGTTGAATGTGGCTCCGGTAAAGTCGCCTGTGGATTGGAAAAATAGTTGTCCTATCTGTGCCGGTGTCAAAACTTGACCTGGTGTCACGGCTACTCCGCCGTTGGCTGGATCTCCTAAAAACAGGATTCCTTGGGCCGCTGGCGGTAGGGTGTTGATGGTGTAAGAGGCGATCGCTCCATCGTCATTTGCTCCTAATCCCGGCACCGGCGCGGTGCTGTTTGGCCCTACCGTGAGGCTAGTATTGTCGGCTTCTGGTAGTTGATTGGGAGTCGTTCCTAAACCGAAATTCGCATTAGCAGGAGGACTAACTGCGCCGTTGTTGTCTGTGGCGTTGTAGGTAAAATTGGCTCCGGTAAAATTCCCTGTGGATTGGAAAAATAGTTGTCCTATCTGTGCCGGTGTCAAAACTTGACCTGCTGTCACGGCTACTCCGCCGTTGGCTGGATCTCCTAAAAACAGGATTCCTTGGGCCGCTGGTGGCAGGGTGTCGATCGTGTAAGAGGCGATCGACCCATCGGGGTCAGTTCCTCCTAATCCGGGCACCCGCGCGGTGCTGTTGGGCCCTACCGTGAGGTTAGTAGGTGTCGCGGAGGGCGCTTGGTTGGGAGTTGCTCCTGTTAAAGCGAGAGTAGCGTTAGCTAGGGGACTAACTGCGCCGTTGTTATCTGTGGCGCTGTAGTTGAATGTGGCTCCGGTAAAGTCGCCTGTGGATTGGAAAAATAGTTGTCCTATCTGTGCCGGTGTCAAAACTTGACCTGGTGTCACGGCTACTCCGCCGTT
>NZ_JAUBWA010000052.1:10792-47397 GCF_036702825.1 Microcoleus sp. A003_D6
TCCTATCTGTGCCGGTGTCAAAACTTGACCTGGTGTCACGGCTACTCCGCCGTTGGCTGGATCTCCTAAAAACAGGACTCCTTGGGCCGCTGGCGGTAGGGTGTTGATGGTGTAGGAGGCGATCGACCCATCGGGGTCACTTCCTCCTAATCCCGGCACAGGAAGGGTGTTTCCAGGCAGAACTGACCCAGTGGTAGGGTTGGCTACTGGCGGTTGATTGGGTGTCAGAGTCGTGGTGACACTCGCACCCGGTGCAGTACCGTCATTGTTTTCAGGAGTCGGGTCAGGGGTAGAGGAGTTACTCTTGGCGGTGTTGCGGACGCTGCCGGATACAGGTGCGATGAAGCTGATGCTGCGCCTGACGCTCTCTGTGTTGGTTAAGGTGACAAGTGGGAAGGTGACGATACCTGTAATGCTATCGTAGGTACCGCTGTCGGAGATGCTGACTCCTGTTAAGTTGGGAATGATGCTGTCGGTAATTGTGATGTTATCTGCTGTGCTCGGCCCGTTGTTTTGGGTAACGATGTCATAACTCACTATCGAACCTTGTGTACTGTTGAGAGTACCGCTTTTGGTGGTAACGACATCGGCAAAAGGGGTAATAGTAGTTAGGGCTTGAGAAGTGGATTGGGAACTATTGTTGTTCGCTTTATTGGGGTCGAAAGTGCTGGAGTCGCTATAGGCGGTGTTCGTTAAAACAGTGCCTGGTGTTGCGGGAACTGTTGCGGTGATGGTGCGGACTTCGCTAGCACCGTTAAGGATAGGAATCGCCGGCCAGATCACATTCCTGGTAACGGGGTTGTATGTGCCACCGTTGTCAGCGCTGACGAAAGTTAAGCCTGCAGGCAGCGGATCTTGAATCAGGACGCTTTCGGCGCTGTTTGGCCCGTTATTTGTGGAGGTAATAATGTAGGTAATGTTGCTGCTTGGTAGGGCGTACAGCGGGCCTTTTTTAACAATGGAAACGTCGGCTTGGAGTGTAGGTTCATCTATACTTTCGACGAGGAGATTGTTGATTTCGTGAATGTTTGTACTTCCTCCTGTGGCAGCAGCAAAGCCAAATTTTAAAGTAGCTGGTACTGTTCCGTTTATCGTCGATAAATCTGCGATCTCGATCAGTGTTTCGCCCGGATCAAAAGTACCGCTGCCGTCCAAGTCTAAGGCAACTGTCAGACGGTTAGGTGCTATTGTCGAATTCGGCGGTAATAGGGTAATTTGGACGCTTCTTTTAGTATTAGGATCGGTGCGATTGGTGGCATTTTCATTATCTATGCCAATGGGAACGGAAGCGTTAGTTATAAAACTATAGGTTCTGCTTTCGCTGCCTCTAATTCCTATTGAATCTTTTGTAATTCCGGGACCACCCACACGCCCGAAAGTCGGTCGTACTGGTGGGAGCGGTTGAGGCTCGGAAAAATTGCCAAACTCGTCTAATCCGACACCTAAGTAACCTCCTGAAATACCCTCTGATCTCAGAGCAGGATCGAGACTATTATTGTTACCATAGCCGAGAGAGCCGCCAAAGCCTCCGGCTTTTGTTGGCGTTGCTGTTCCGTCAATCAGGAAAAAATTAATGCCATCGGCACCCTCGACGCTGGTACTTTTGTTATAGGCAAAGAAATCAAAGGTAACTCTCAGACCTTCAGTGGCAGAGACGGGGTTGTTGTAGAGGACATAAGCTGATTGGTTATTCGCGTTTGATGTTAATCTCAAAGCTCCACTGCCTGCTGGATCGTTATTTCCTAAACTGGGAATAACACCGGAATTGGCGGCACCTGCGGTTAAGCCTGGTTGAGTGGAAGTACCAGCAATTCCATATATCCAAGGCCCGACTACTGTTGAGTTTTTAAAGTCTTCAGATACTAAGGTGGCTAGGACAGATGTATAGTTTTCTAGGACTTCTTTTTCAAAGGCTAGTTCGGCATTGATTTGTCCTGTGGTAATTTCTAATTTCCAGTCGCCTCCTAGTGCTGCACTTCCAGTTGGGTTTTGGGATGCTGCAATATTTGCTCCGGTGAAGTCCCTAATTTTTTGTATGAATTTAATGCCGGATTGGCCTGCTGCTATGTTACAGCCGTAAAGTAGAATACTGGCGGATTCGCTGAGGGATTTTCCCCACTGCTGCAATTGGTTGCTGTAGGTTTCTAGGTTGTCAAGATTCAGTTCGGCAGGGCCGATCGCGATTGCTGCTTCTCGGCCGTGAGATACTACGTGCAGGCTGTTGATGTTTTGGCGATGACGCAAAATTTCGGTGATTTGGTCGATCACCTCCCTGGTTGGACTGAGTATAAATACCTCCGTTCCTGCTTTGATCCCACCGATCAATTGCCGGTAGTTTTCTACTCTGGAGTCAACCACCACTAGAGATTTTTTGGCTTCAGGCTCTGCTTGAGAGCTCGCTCCTGCAAAAAAAAACTTTTTTTTAGTGACCATATTTTTATATTTGGGTATTTTGACGGCTGACAAATGCGACATTTTGGGGATCATTTTCATTATTCGTTGATTTACTTATCCGTTCTAACCTACCCCTTTAAAAAAAATCAATCAACAATAAAATATAAATTTTTAATAAGTTTTATTAAACCCAAAAATTAATACTTACGTGTTTTTTTTGTGAGTTGAAATCTTTGGACAAAATTGGACGGGGAATGCTGTGGCGCATCTGCTGCCGTCTAATGACTATTCCACGCAAAGCTCTTATCTGCAAAGGTTTTCAGGATTTTGGTGCGACAGTTAAGTCTTGTTTTTTTTGAGAATAGACAGTGCCATAAAATTGAAAGCGCGATCGCCCGCCATACAAAATCCGGCTTGAATACCCCTTTTATTTTTTAGTCTCTCTGGACTAGAACACCAGTTTCTGCAAGATCGGTTTCAAGCGTTAAGTTTCATAAAAGGGGTTCTTAACCCGGATTAAATATTACTTACGCAGGGCTGAAAAAAGGCAGTAATGTAAGTGACACGAGCGTACTCAGTGCGGATAAAAGTATTACTTATTACCGAGGCTGTGCCGTAAATACACTGAAAAATCTGTTTTTGAGAATTGGAAAGTTTTTAATTGTAGATTCGATTGACTTCTGTTGCCGGCTTGACATTGCCGCTAAACTAACTGAAAAAAGCGGTCTCAAAAAAATGTCAAAATGACCACTAAAATATACAAAAATTAATATTAATAAAAATAATGATTTTGGGAGTTGACAATTTTTGTTAATCCATGTTATTTGATAGCTGGTTTTTGCTGCAAACAGCCGTGAAATATCGCAGGATTGGGGGTGGGGGAAAATTTAGAGTAGCAATTGCATAAATCTTTGATGAATGCCTAAACCGCAGATTTAAGGCAGATCGACGCAGATGCAGCGCAGATACATTCACCCCCAATCCCGCCCTTGTTAAGCGTCAATATCGAGTTCGCGCACTAAAAAAGCCCATTCATCAGCCAATTCTTCAATCACTTTAGCCGTAGGTTTTCCCCCCCCGTGTCCCGCTTTAGTTTCTATCCGAATTAACACGGGTTTTTCTCCCGCGTGGGTTTCTTGCAAAGCAGAAGCAAACTTGAAACTGTGGGCCGGAACCACGCGATCGTCGTGATCCGCCGTTGTAATCATTGTCGCCGGATAAGCCGTTCCGGGTTTGAGATTGTGCAGGGGAGAATAGCCGTGAATTGTGGCAAATTCTTCGGAATTTTCCGGCGAACCGTATTCAGAAGTCCATGCCCAACCAATGGTAAACTTGTGGAAGCGCAGCATATCCATAACGCCGACTGCGGGCAATGCCGCACCGAACAATTCCGGCCGCTGAGTCATGCAAGCCCCTACTAATAAACCGCCGTTGCTGCCACCTGCGATCGCCAATTTTGCCGGCTTG
This sequence comes from Microcoleus sp. A003_D6, assembly GCF_036702825.1. NCBI lineage: Bacteria > Bacillati > Cyanobacteriota > Cyanophyceae > Oscillatoriales > Microcoleaceae > Microcoleus > Microcoleus sp. A003_D6. Next base: position 14,654 of record NZ_JAUBWA010000052.1, read on the forward strand.
GTGTATTTGTGTTCGATCAACCATTCAGCGGCGCTGATAAAGTCATCAAACACGTTTTGCTTCTTCAACTTGGTGCCTGCTTGGTGCCATGATTCGCCGTACTCGCCGCCGCCCCGCAAACAGGCTGTTGCGTAAACTCCGCCCATCTCCAACCACACGATCCTGCTAACAGAAAAACTCGGAGTTAGCGAGATGCCAAAACCGCCGTAGCCGTAAAGGTAGGTGGGGTTGTTGCCATCCAACTGCAAGCCTTTCTTGTGCGTAATAAACATCGGTACTTGCGTACCGTCTTTGCTCGGGTAAAATACTTGTTTTGTTTCGTAATCCTCGGGATTGAAATCAACCTTTGGCTGCCGATAAATCGTACTTTCATCTGTCACCATATTGTAGCGGTAGATGATGTTGGGCGCAGTGAAGCTGGTGTAAGCATAAAAAGTTTCGGTGTCGTGCCGCTTGCCGCCGAATCCTCCCGCCGAACCGATTCCCGGTAAGGCGATTTCTCTCACGAAAGAGCCGTCTAAGTTGAAGATTTTAATCTGGGTGTAGGCGTCTTTGAGGTAGGAAGCGATAAATTGATTGTTGAGGAGACCAATACCTCCGAGGGTTTCGGCTGCTTCGGGGATAATTTCTGTGAACCCCCCCTGAATCCCCCCCTTACCAAGGGGGGGCGACGGGGGGGTTTCATCAGCAGCGAGGGATGAGGGAGGTGGGTTGTTGGTGTCGATCGCAATTATGCGGCCCAGCGGTGCATTCAAGTCGGTTTGAAACCAAAAAAGACAGCCTTCGTTGTCAATGAAACTGTACTCTGCCTCGAATTCGTTAATTAGTTCTACAACGGTTGATTCCGGTGCAGTTAAATCTTTGTAGAAAATCAGGTTTTTGGTTTCAGTTCCCTGCCAAACTGAGATAATCAAGTATTTGCCATCTTCGGTGACGCCGCCGCTAAATCCCCACTCTTTTTGGTCAGGTCGTTCGTAGATTAATACGTCTTCAGATTGGGGCGTACCGATTTGGTGGTAAAACAGTTTTTGGTAATAATTAATGTCTTCGTGTTTGCTTTTTTCATTTGGTTCATCGTAGCGGCTGTAAAAAAAGCCTTTGCCGTCGTGAGTCCAGGATGCTCCTGAGAATTTAAGCCACTTTAAATGGTCGGATAAATCTTCGCCTGTTTCCACATCTCGGACTTTCCATTCCTGCCAGTCGGAACCGGAAGTTGACAAACCGTAGGCCATGAGTTTGCCGTCTTCGCTGATAGCTATGCCGCCCAAAGCAACGGTTCCGTCTTCTGAGAGAGTGTTTGGATCAATTAATACTTTGGGTTCGCCGTCTAGGGATAGTAATGTGTAGAGTACGGATTGATTTTGCAGGCCGTCATTCTTGTAGTAGAAATAGCGATCGCCTTGTTTAAAAGGTATGCCGTATTTCTCGTAATCCCAAAGTTGAGTCAGCCGCTGTTTAATTTTTTCCCGCTCCGGAATTTCGTTGAGGTAGCCGAAGGTGACTGCATTTTGGGCTTCCACCCAAGCTTGGGTTTCCTCAGAGTCGGGATTTTCCAGCCACCTGTAGGGGTCAGATACTTTGACGCCGTGGTAGTCGTCTGTTTGGTCGATTTTGCGGGTTGTGGGGTAGCTTAAAGGTCGATCGAATTTAGCCATGATTTTTTTACTCTCGGTAACTTTGTCCAGTTTACCCTTTCGCGACAGTGACAGGGGAGAGTCGCTCAATTTGGGATTTGAGATTTTATCCTAAATCTGGCTGAAATAAGTAACCCCACCTCAAAAAACAGAAGACTTAGATACCTGAATCATTTAAAATATTGGGTAGAGCAATCCTAAATCATTAGACCTCTTGCAAAAATAACTAGGACGGGCAAGATGCCCATCCCACAATTTTTTGTTTCTTGTGGAATGGGCCCCAGAGCCCGTTCCAGAATTTGATTAAAAGGATTTTTGCAAGAGGTCTATTAGTATTGTAGGGTGCGTCAGCCCTTTCTCGTTTCCCTTGTAAGCGTAAGTGTTCTAGCTGACGCACCCTACAGGCCTCGTTAGTGGTTTAAATGCGTAACAACTTATAACTAATCCAACTCTCTCCTTCCCTCCAAAGCGCGAGCCAATGTAACTTCATCAGCATATTCCAAATCTCCCCCCATCGGCAAACCAAAAGCTATGCGCGTCACTAAGGTAAAAGGTTGTAATAAGTGACCGATATAAAGAGTAGTAGTTTCGCCTTCCACGCTGGGACTAATAGCAATAATTACTTCCTTAATCTTTTGCTGGCTGACGCGCCGGACTAACGGTTGAATGTTCAATTGTTCCGGGCCAATTCCATCCATCGGTGAGATAACACCACCGACAACGTGATATTTTCCGATATATTCCCGCGTTTTTTCTAAAGCGATTACATCGCGTGATTCTGACACTACACAAATCGTAGAACTGTCGCGGTTGGTATTGCGGCAAATTTCGCAAACAGGGTCAGCAGATAAGTGAAAGCATACTTGACAAAAACCTACTTGCTGCTTGGCATCAATCAAAGATTTAGCTAGGGCTTGCACTTCTTCTTCCGGTCGCTTCAAAATATGTAAAGCTAAACGCTGGGCTGTTTTTGGGCCGACTCCTGGCAAGCGCTGCAATTGTTCGATTAAACGAGCTAAAGGTCGAGTGTACATGAAGGTTAAAAATTAAAACAATGAGTTATCAGTCATTAGTCAGCAGTCATTAGTCATTAGTTCGGGAATTATGCAAAACTTAATTATGTAGGGTGCACAGTGCGTACCTTACATCGTTGTTAGTTCGTAGTAAGGACTGAAGTTCTTTCTTGCTCTGTTCTAGATAAGAAGTTCTTGCATTCCTTACTGCAAACCTTTTTTGGCTTGAAATTAGCCGCCGCTAATTTTAGCTTTATAGCCCAATTTTGTCAGAATTTCGGTCAGTTGTTGCTTGTGTTCGCCTTGAATTTCGATTTCATTTTCCTTAACTGTACCGCCTGTGCCGCATTTGGCTTTTAGCTGCTTGGCTAAATCTGCTAAAGTTTCAGGTTTTTCCTGAAATCCGCTGATGACAGTAACTGTTTTGCCACCGCGGCCTTTTCGGGATGCTTGCACTTTCAAATTTTGTTGATTTGGGGGAAGTTCGGCAACTCCCCGTTGGAGGGCGGCTGAGTTGTCAACATTGCCAAATTCGGAGTAAACAACTCGTTTGCCGTCTGTAGTTTTGCTGTCAGAATCTTTGCGCTTGGATGCTGCCATGTGTTAAAATGGTTGAACTTTTTTTACTGTATTTCTAGTTTTAGCGGATTGGGGTATGGTTGCGATCGCTCGTTGGCGATCCGATCTTTTACTTATTGTATTAGCCCGTCAAGGGTTCAAGGAATTATAATGGAATTTGCTTGCAGAGGCTCAAGTCTGCAACCGATTTGGTACGATCGACTGATTGTGCGATCGACACGCCCGCCTATAGCTTACCCGCGAATCTAAAAATCTAAAATCTAAAATCTAAAATCAAATGACAGTCACACCCCTGCGTCTCACCACCGAAACCACAGCCCAACGCCCCGACTCCCTCGGCAGATTCGGCAAATTCGGCGGCAAATACGTCCCCGAAACCCTCATGCCGGCTTTATTTGAACTAGAAGCCGCTTTCCACAAATACCGCAGCGAACCCGAATTTCAACAGCAACTCCAACAATTGCTCAAAGATTATGTCGGCCGCCCCAGCCCTTTGTATTTCGCCGAACGCCTCACAGAGCACTACGCTAAAGCAGACGGAACTGGCCCGCAAATTTACCTCAAACGCGAAGATTTAAACCACACCGGAGCTCACAAAATTAACAATGCTTTAGCTCAAGCATTGCTGGCAAAACGCATGGGCAAAAAGCGGGTAATTGCTGAAACTGGTGCCGGCCAGCACGGCGTTGCTACCGCCACAGTTTGCGCTCGTTTCGGTATAGAATGCGTTGTCTACATGGGCGTTCACGACATGGAAAGACAGGCTTTAAATGTGTTTAGAATGCGGCTGATGGGTGCCGAAGTGCGGCCGGTGGCTGCTGGTACGGGAACTCTCAAAGATGCTACTTCCGAAGCGATTCGCGACTGGGTGACAAATGTCGAAACAACTCATTACATTCTCGGTTCCGTAGCGGGGCCGCATCCTTACCCGATGATGGTGCGCGATTTCCATGCGGTAATCGGTCAAGAAACCCGCGCTCAGTGTCAGGAAAAGTGGGGTGGTTTGCCGGATATTTTATTAGCTTGCGTCGGCGGCGGTTCTAATGCAATGGGTCTTTTTCACGAGTTTGTCGGGGAAGAAACTGTTAGATTGATCGGTGTTGAAGCGGCGGGCGAAGGTGTGGATACGGATAAGCACGCTGCTACTTTGACTAAGGGAAGTGTGGGAGTTCTGCACGGGGCGATGAGTTATTTGCTGCAAGATAATGAAGGTCAAGTGATTGAGCCGCATTCGATTAGTGCGGGTTTGGATTATCCGGGTGTTGGGCCGGAACACAGTTATTTGAAGGATGCTGGTAGGGCTGAATATTATAGCGTAACTGATGCACAAGCGCTGGAAGCATTTCAGCGGCTTTCACAGTTGGAGGGGATTATTCCGGCTTTGGAAACTGCTCACGCGATCGCCTATTTGGAGACTCTGTGCCCGCAGCTAACAGGCAATCCGCGCATTGTGCTTAACTGTTCGGGACGCGGCGACAAAGACGTGAACACTGTGGCGAAGGTTCTGAATATCTAGTTTAGCGGAATTGTGGGCGATCGCTCTGTAGGAATCGGTAACAATTAATTGGTGTCAACTTAAGACTAAAATCCTTTGTATCTCTTGTTTATATCGAAGTCTAGATCCCCCCTAGCCCCCCTTAATAAGGGGGGAACTGGAAGCGATCTTTCGTCCCCCTTATTAAGGGGGATGCGAGGGGGATCGAGAGGCTTATCCTCAGACGGTATACTCCTACTACTTTTGGCATTAAGTTGACACTAATAGTAACAATTAACTTTATTTCTCGTTTGATTTCATGTCCAAAGGTTTGATTTTGATGTGCTTGGGATTGTTGACAATCCTGCCTAAGTGTGACACGTTTATTCCTGCGCGATCGCTGCCACAAACTCCCATGAATACTAATGTTGCTTCGAGTGCTATTACTGACTTAGAAAAAGCGGTTAACCAACAGATAAATCAATACCGAGTATCTAAAAAGTTGCCGCCGTTGAGTATCGATCCGCGAATCACTCAGATAGCAAGAATTCACAGCGAAAATATGGCTAACGGTAAAGTACGTTTCAGCCACGATGGATTTGAGGGGCGGGCGAAAGCAATTACGATTCCTTATCAAAGTGTAGCTGAAAATCTTGCTTATAATTTGGGCTACAGCGACCCGGTACGCAATGCTGTTGAAGGTTGGATTAAAAGTGACGGCCACCGCAAAAATATGGAAGGTCAGTTTAATGTGACCGGTATTGGGGTTGCAAAAAATGCCAAAGGCGAGTATTATTTTACTCAGCTTTTTGTTCGCACTCGATAAGATGAAGGAAGGCACGACACGGATTCGGACACGGATACACGGATTAATTATCGAGTGTGAGGTAGATGCTGAAGTTAGAGGGAAGAGGGAAGAGGGAAGAAGAAAGAGGGCAGTCAACAGTCAACAGTCAACAGTCAACAGTCAACAGTCAACAATTACTAATAATGGAATTTGCAGATTTTCAAGTGTGCGATCGCGATCTTCCCGATTCTCTCTTATCTTACTATTTGACAGCGGAGGCGATCGCCGTTGATACGGAAACAATGGGTTTGCTACCGTGGCGCGATCGCTTGTGTTTGGTTCAGTTGTGCGATCCCGAAGGTAAAGTTGCAGTGGTGCGGATTGCCAAAGGCCAGACAGCAGCACCGAATTTAAAGAAGTTAATGGAAGCCGAAAATATTGAAAAAGTATTTCATTTTGCGCGCTTCGATATGGCAACAATGCGTTACAATTTAAGTATTGACATTGTACCAGTTTTCTGCACCAAAATAGCAAGCAAACTTGCGAGAACTTACACCAACAAACACGGACTTAAAGATTTAATCCAAGAATTAGAAAAAGTAGAACTCAACAAAACTTCTCAAAGTTCTGACTGGGGAAATTCCGATCGTCTTTCAGACCACCAACTCAGCTACGCTGCTAACGATGTGCGCTATTTGCTGAGCGCTAAACAAAAGTTGACTGCTATGTTGCAGCGAGAAGAACGCTGGGAAATTGCACAGCAATGTTTTCAGTGTTTGCCCGTTTTTGTGAGTTTGGATTTATTGCAGTACAAGGATGTTTTTGAACACGGATAATGCCATTTTAGATTTTAGATTTTAGATTTTAGATGTTAGATTGGGAATGACTGATGAATACTAGGGTTGAGAACACGGGCATACAATTGCATTCTTTTTTGGGAACTGGTATAATATTGTGTCACTTCGCAGAAATGGCATCAAATTGGTTTGTAGTGAAGACTTGAGTTATACCAATTTATTATGAAGCTGCACTTAATATAACGCTAAGGATATAGTTACAACCAGAGAGAGATCAGCCTCATGAGCGTGTATCTTCATAGTGAATTGGTGTTATGATAAAACTCGCTCGGACTGCATTCCTCACTACAAACGTAATTATTAGACCTCTTGCAAAAATCCTTTTAATCAAATTCTGGAACGGGCTCTCCGGCCCATTCCACAAGAAAAAAAATTTTGTGGGATGGGCCGGAGAGCCCGTCCTAGTTATTTTTGCAAGAGGTCTATTATTTGACCGAACTTGATATGAGTTAAAAAAAAATTAAAAACAGCGATCTATTGCTGATTATGGCTAATCGGGATTGTGTTCGTGCATCAAAGCTTCTATTTGGTCGTCAAGACTTCTAATCACCTGTTCCAAAGCGGGCAACCCCTCTAAAGGCAAAGGAGAAAGCCGAGTTCGATCGCGAATTTGATTCACTTTGCGCTGCAATTCTTCGGCCAGCCGCAGCGCATCCCGACTCAAAGTAGACAACTGCTGCTGTTGGTAAAACCTCAAAGCTGCCCCCCGCAACACTTGCAGCGTGGCTTCTTCCTTGCCGCCCACCGCCATTACCCGCAAGCGCAACAGCAAATGAGTGTTTTGATATATGCGTTCAACTTCGACTTGTTTGGGCTGTTCCACCGGGCAAACAGGCATATCTGTCAGCCGCTTCAACTCATCGATGACCTCTTGGAACAGGACGATATCGATATTTTCTAGCATCGATTTCAAAACGCCGTCTTGACTCCAAAGAATCCTGCCTTGGGACTGATGCCGCTCAAAAAACAGGCGGCCGATGCCCTCTCGCAGCACTCTACCGAGCAATTCTTGCAGCAGTTGGGGCGCGGGCAAAGTTGCCAAAAATTCGACAGGACTTGACAAGTGCAAGGCCTCGACATCCAAAACCGAGAACTTTGCCGGCATTGGGGAAACCTCAGCGACAGCAGGTTTAAACCGCTCGCGAGCGGGAATGGAGGGTTCTGGCACAGACAGCAGCGTTTCTGCATTGGGGCCTGAAGTTGCTGGTGCGGGATTTTTGGGTGTTGGGGCTGCGGCGGTTTCTGTCTGGCTGGGTTCTCGGAGTTGGCTCCCGTGCAGCAAGTAAGCTGAGAGCATCGAGCGCTGAGTTTCCGAGGCAATTAGCTCTGTTGTGACTGAGCAATTCATGTAAGCTAAAATCCGCTGCACGTAGTCCAAGGCGGAGTCATCTTGGGAATCGACTACGCCCAATTTAAACAGATTACCTTCTAGAGATAAAGGCAAAACTTGATAGTAAAGGCAAGCTTCAAAGGGGACAACTGTGTCGATTAGGTGAAATATTCGATCGGAGTCCATTGTAGCTGCCGAGTCTGTTGAAGATGTATGTACCATTAGCTGCTTTGTAGTTGGAAGCGCGATCGAGCGCGACGCACCAACCTGATGCGAGAATATTAAATGCTGCAACTTCCTGCTACGGAGGAATTGGTCTAACAACCGGAAGCTTTTATTAAATAAAAATCCTTAGTCCCAGAATTTTCTCCCTTCTGTATTGCAGCCTCAAATTCTACCAAAAGATGGAGAACTAGATGATGACTGCCGCACTCTAGACCAACTATCATCGATCGCGGGAGATTGCTTCCCGTGGCTGGTAACGACAGAATTATGTCTTTAATGCACAAGTATTAGAGATGCACCCCAACCGAGATTTACGGGCAACCGCTGAATTTAGGATTGGTTAAAAAACCCTAAAAAGTCGATCGTGCTGCTAGTATCTTAGCCCAGAGAGTTGACTGCGCTAGCGTGACGATCGCGATCGTCACGGCAGCGCTACGATATCCCGATCGATCTAACCTGATTTGATACAAGGGGCATCGCGCGGTTGTCCGCGGGGAAACTCGCAGCACTCGGTGGCTGTTCTGGAATTGATTTGTAGCGCGGATTCTGAAAAATGCTACCGCCAATTAACAATTAGCAATTGCCCGCCACTCATTACCAATCTACTCGTTGCGGAGAGATTGAGCTGCTAAATAAAGTTTGCTCCACTCGCCGATGACTTGATTGGTTTTCAGCTTTAATTCCGATGCGATCGTCTCTACACTTTTCCCTGCTTTCAGCGATTCTACCAACTGTCGCTGCACCGGCGTGAGGTTTTCTAAATATTGCTGCCACTGAGCGGGAGTCAAGCCCAAACTGTGTTCTTGGAGCGAAGTTTCCAGCCAGTTGGCGACTAATTCCGGTGCTTGTTTGACCGCAAAAACGCGAATCGCGTGGTAACTGACTTTTTCTCGCAAGCGGTAAATTTGCTTGACCGGAACGTTCAAATCCTCGGCAATTGCCTCTTGGGAACGACCTTGCAGGTAAAGCCGCAGCCACTGGGAAGCCAGCGGATCGACTTCAGCGGCTAAGTAATTCTCAAATTCTTGTTGGACAATCTGCCGCTGAGTTTGCTGCTCTTCCCAAGCTTGATTTTCTCGATACTCGGACATCGCCTGTTCGTCTAGCAGGCTGAGCGGTTCGTCTGTATCGTCGGGTAGAATCTGTTCCGACACCAGCCGCACCCAGTCTCCCGCAGGCACTTGCGTCAACCCGCCCCGCTGAGAACGCCGCAGGTAGTTGACAAAACGGTACACCAGCAGCGGCTGGTTGCGGATCGGCCGCAAGCAGTATTCTTCTGTGCTCGCTAGCAGCAAAGCATTTCGCAGCCGTCTGTCTGAGGTGCATTCGGCAATCCAAGCGACTTGCTGCTGTAGGTAGCGATCGGAATTGAGCATTTCCTGAATCACTTCTTGCAGTACCTCCACCGCACTCCGCTGTCTGTCGCGACTCAGGGAAACCCACGCTTGGATTTTTTGTCGGAGCACAACTAAGCCGCCCAGCCGCCCGATCAAGTTGCGGTAAGCTTTTTCTGGCGGTACTCCCAGATACCGAGAAAGCAAAATTCGATATAAAAAGTCGATCGCCCCAGAGGCGACAGACAATTGAGTTGGGCTAAGAGTGTCAAATCTTTCGGGCTTGTCTCCCAACAGCCAGCGGACAACACTCTCGCGAGTGCTAGAACTCTCCTGCGGGCAATCTTGTTCGAGTCGAGACTTCCAATCTTGTCCTAGTCTTTGGGCCAAGGTCATGGGCTGTCGAGAATATTGTCTTTCACCCCCGATTTTACGTGGTATCCTGGATTTTTGAGTATTTTTCAGATATACGATCGCGCGATCGGATAAATTACCGTGAACAAACCTGACGGTCAACTGAGTACAGTTAGACCGCAGGCTTCTTTTTCCTTTTTTTCAAAGGCTTTTTATAGTGAGGTAGTTCCACCCCCACTTGCTAATATAGTATCAGAGTATTTCCCGAGCATCTTGGGGTATAAAAGAATAATTGTCGGTTTCCGTACCTACACCCGACGAGCCTTTCATCCCTGCGGTAGTTCCCAACGGGGTACGGGGCGCAGCGCTCAGATTAATCCCCTCTAAATATACGCCCGGGACTTCCCGGCTGGTAGTTAAATTACCCTAAACAAAATTCCATTACGGTGCGATATGCCTAACTTTTTATTAGAACTCGGTACAGAAGAATTGCCCGCATCTTTTGTCAGAAGCAGCGCCCAGCAGTGGCAGCGACTTGTACCTGCAACGCTGGCAGAAGAATCATTGACAAATGACTCTATTAATGTATACGCTACTCCGAGGCGTTTGGCGGTTCTCGTGAAAGGACTGCCTGTTCAGCAATCAGACAGAGAAGAAGAGGTAAAAGGGCCGCCCGCGAGTTCGGCTTTTAAAGATGGCAAACCGACGAAAGCAGCGGAAGGTTTTGCGAAAAAGCAGGGCGTAGAAATTGATGCTTTAGAAGTTCGCGCTACGGATAAAGGCGATTTTGTGTTTGTGCTCAAAAAGATTCCGGGGCGGATGAGTGCGGATATTTTGGCTGAACTTGTGCCGCAGTGGATTAATAAGTTAGAAGGCAAAAGATTTATGCGGTGGGCTGACGGAGATTTGAAGTTTCCGCGCCCGATTCGATCGATCGTGGCACTGTTTGATGATACTGTACTGCCAATAACATTGGTGAGCGGTTCGGATACCGTCAAGAGCGATCGAATTTCCCAAGGACACCGGGTGTTATACACCCCCCCTACACCCCCCCTTGGCAAGGGGGGGACATCGCTTCCTACACCCCCCCTTGGCAAGGGGGGGACGGGGGGGGTCTCGCTTCCGCAAGCCGAGGATTATGTCGAGTGTCTGCGGGCTGCTTGCGTGGAGGTCGATCGAACCCAGCGCAAAAATCAAATTAAAGCACAAGTAGAAGCCGCAGCGACAAAACAAGGCGGTTACGCCGCCATTACCGAAGATTTGTTAGAAGAAGTCACCGACTTAGTAGAATGGCCGAACGCAGTTGTCGGCCAATTTGACGAGGAATTTTTGATATTGCCGCCGGAAGTAATCACCACAATTATTGTTACAAACCAGCGGTATTTTCCCATCCTCAAAAGCCCAGATTATCCCGAACTTCTTCCCTATTTCATTACAATTTCCAACGGCGACCCGGCTAAAGCCGCGATTATTGCCGCAGGTAACGAGCGAGTAGTGCGGGCGAGATTGGCAGACGGTCAGTTTTTCTACAAAGCAGACTTGGTAAAGCCTCTAGAGGATTATTTGCCCAAGTTGGAAAAAGTTACTTTCCAGGAAGATTTGGGGACTGTGCGCGCAAAGGTCGATCGGCTGTGCAAGATTGCCAGTTTAATTGTAAATCAACTGGAAATCACAGATGAAGAACAAGCTTACATAGCAAGAGCAGCCTTACTTTGTAAAGCCGACCTCGTAACCCAAATGGTTTACGAACTTCCCGAAATGCAAGGAATCATGGGGCAGAAATACGCCTTAGCAAGCGGCGAACCGGAAGCAGTAGCCACAGCAATTTTTGAACATTATTTGCCCAAAGGCGCGGGCGACAATTTACCGCAAACTCTGACAGGTCAAATTGTCGGAATAGCCGACAAATTAGATACATTAGTCAGCATCTTCGGCTTGGGAATGTTGCCGACAGGTTCCTCCGATCCTTTTGCCCTGCGCCGCGCAGCCAATGCGATAATTGACATTATTTGGACGGCTGAGTTGCCAGTCAATTTGCACAAGTTACTCGCAGAAGTTGTTGCCGAATTTACAGCTATTCGCCCAGAAACATCGCCAGAATTACTATCACAATTATCGGAGTTTTTCCTGCAAAGAATTCGGACTTTGTTGCAAGAAGAAAAAAACGTAGATTACGATTTGGTGAATGCAGTTTTGGGAGAAAACGACCCAGAATATACTGAACGAGCATTGAGAGATTTGTTGGACGCACTCGAAAGAGCGCTTTTCCTACAACAAATCCGCAATGACAAGACTTTGGATCGGATTTACGAAACAGTCAACCGTTCAACTCGTTTGGCGGCTCAAGGTAATTTGGATAAAATAGAATTGGAACCGAAAACGGCGGTGAAACCGGAGTTATTTCAAAAGTCGTCCGAACAAGCTTTTTACGATGCAGTAGTGCAGTTAGTGCCGCAAACGCTGCTATCCAAACAAACTCGCGATTACCAGCAGTTGGTAGATAGTTTGACTGAAATTGCTCCAACTGTCAGCCACTTTTTCGACGGGCCAGAAAGCGTTTTGGTGATGGATTCTGACCCGGAAATTAAGCAAAATCGGTTGAATTTACTGGGTTTGCTGCGGAATCACGCGCGGGTGTTGGCTGACTTTGGGGCGATCGTCAATCGATTTTAGATTTTAGATTTTGGATTTTCGATTGGGGGATTTTAACTGGTTCCCAGGCTCTGCCTCGCTCTTTTTAAGTGGTTCTTTAACTGGTTTAACCGGTTCCCAGAGAGAACCTCGAAACTAGCCGAAAATCAAACAGATTTCACAACCCGTAGGGGCGGGTTCACTAACAATCTATGGCAAATACAAATAATCTCAAAAACCCGCCCGCACCCCACCAAAAATACAAATGTACCGTGAATTTATTGGTAAAATGTTGATGTAAAATTGGGCGGAGCGGGGCGGGTTTATCAGATTGTTGGATTGGCGATCGAGGTAAAATGTTGATGTAAAATTGGGCGGAGCGGGGCGGGTTTATCAGATTGTTGGATTGGCGATCGAGATTTCGGCGAACCCGCCCCTACAGGAATTATGTGTAACTGACTAATGACTAATGACTGATGACTGATGACTGATGACTAATGACTGATGACTGATGACTAATCAAAGGTTAAGATATAAACTTATAAAACCAGGGAAGTTCGCTCCATCACACACACAACTTATGCCGATCGCTCATATCATTGGACTAGGAAAATCAGGAATTGCCGCCGCCAGACTGCTCAAACGCGAAGGATGGGAAGTAACGCTGAGCGATCGCTCATCTTCCCCAAATTTGCTCGAACAGCAACAGGAATTCGCTAACGAAGGAATTCATGTGGAGTTAGGTAAATCTTTTGAACCAGTCGAATCTACAGAATTAATAGTAGTAAGTCCGGGCGTTCCCTGGGACAGTCCAGCATTAGTGCGCGCCAGAGAGTTAGGCATTGAAACAATCGGAGAAATGGCTCTCGCGTGGCGCTATCTCAAATCTCCTTGGGTGGGAATTACCGGCACTAACGGCAAAACTACTACTACTGCTTTAATTGCTGCTATTTTTGCCGAGGCCGGGCTTTACGCTCCCGCTTGTGGCAATATTGGCTATGCTGCGTGCGAATTAGCTTTAGCCGAAAAACAGCCGGATTGGGTAATCGCAGAAATCAGCAGCTATCAGATAGAATCCTCGCCGTTTGTAGCGCCGCGAATCGGAGTTTTGACGACTTTGACGCCGGATCACCTCAGCCGCCACAAAACTTTGGAAAATTACTACAACATTAAAGCGCATTTGCTGAAAAAGTCCGAATTGCAAGTAATTAACGGTGACGATCATTGTTTGCGGCAGCAAGGAGTTGACATTTGGCCGGATGCGTGTTGGACGAGTGTCAAAGGTGAAAAACATTTGTTGGGAAAACGCACTTTTGGAGCTTACATCGAAAACGGTTGGGTAATCGCTCAAAGCGAGAAAATTTTGCCTGCTGAGTCTTTGCGAATGGTGGGAGAACACAATTTGCAGAATTTGTTAATGGCGGTGGCTGCGGCTAATTTGGCGGGGATAGATAAAAGTGCGATCGCCCGGGCGATCGCTAAATTCCCCGGAGTTTCGCACCGCCTCGAACACATCTGCACTTGGGAAGGCATAGATTTCATCAACGACAGCAAAGCTACTAATTACGACGCCGCCCAAGTCGGGTTGGCTTCTGTTAGCGCACCGGCGATTTTAATTGCGGGCGGCGACGCCAAAGAAGGGGACGATCGCGCATGGATTGATACAATCAAGGCGAAAGCTGCTGCGGTGCTGTTAATTGGAGATGCAGCGAGTCTTTTTGGCGATCGGCTCAAACAAGCAAATTACAACGCTTGGGAAATAGTCGAAACAATGGAAAAAGCAATCCCGCGAGCAGCAGAATTAGGGAAACAGAACAACGCAAAAGTAGTGCTGCTTTCCCCAGCCTGTGCTAGCTTCGATCAATACCAAAACTTCGAGCAACGAGGCGATCATTTCCGCCAATTATGCCTCGAATCCCTAGTTTAGATATGTCATTGTTCGCTGTGTAGAAATTAAGATTGTTATACACAGCGAACACTAAAAAAATTAAATCTGCGTTCATCTGCGTCTATCGGCTTACATCTGCGGTTAAAAATTCAAACCTCTGATTTGGGCCACTCTACTTTAACAAACAGTCTTCCAAATATCCTTAATTCTAGCCTGCTCTTCCCATTCTAGCTCATAAAAAACTAGCATCATTTCCTCATGAGTGTAATCAATAATGATCGCCGCCAATTGAGCGGCAGTTTCCGCTTCCAGCATGGCTAGTTTCAATTTTGTCATTCCTTCTTTATCCATCAACACTAAAACTTGGATTTTTACCTCACTTTTATTTTAATTTTGCCTGCAACTATCTGTTAACTTTGCCTTAAAATCAGCAATCTGAGCAGCACTTATTGTATCAAAATTGCGCGAAGATATTTTCAATTCTTGGCTGCAAAGCTGAGAGCGCCCTGGTTCATCAATCTCCAGAATCTCACCTTCAGAAGCGACATTTTTTTGCAGCAAAGTTGCGATTTCCCTTTCCAGTTGGCGATTTCCTTGCTGAAAGAAATCTTGAGAGTTAGAACGAAACAAACCGCTATTGACTTGCTGAATTTGGCTGGGTGTGAGCGATTGAGCCGAGACAGCAGCCGGAAATACAAAAGATGCTGCTAGCCACCAGCTAGGAATTATCTGTTTGAGAATGCTGTTCATCACTGTCGGGAGGAGTTTTTACCTCAGTTGGTTTCTCGTTTTCTGACTCGCTTGCTAATTCATCTTCTCGTTCAAGTTTTTCTTGCCACTCGACAAGCTGCTGAAAAAGTTTCGGGTTAATTTCAAATACGGGTTTGTTGGTTTCTGACATATTCACTCCTAACATTTATTACATTTAACTGGTTCCCAGGCAGAGCCGGGAAACGAGTAGAAAAACAATTATGTCGATCGCAAGCTACGCTCAAATCTTCAGCAGCGACATAATTATGCCAATCAAGGAACCACCAAGCAAAGCTAAAGTAGCTAAGGTACTAATGCCAAATCCTGCCGCTCTTTTTTCAGCAGCTTGATAGTAACCCCAAGCAAACAAAATGCGTCCAATTATCCAAACAGCACCGATAGCAGCGCCCCAAGTTGGGCTGATAAATTGCGAGAAGAGCCACAGCGAGGGCAAAAATAGAATCATTTGCTCTAAGGTATTTTGCTGAACTCGCACCACTCGCTCAAAGTCTGGGTTTCCTGTCATCTGCGGGGGAGAAACTTTGTATTTGAATCTAGCTCTGCCGACGTTGATGGTAACAACGAAGTAGAGAATTAATGCTGAAACAGTAATTAGGCTAGGCCAAAGTGTCGCGTTTGCTTCTGCGAGCATGATTCGGTATTATTGGGTTGGAGTAGATATCTTGATTATAAATCAATTATTGCCGATCGCGTTATTCATCGCGATCTTGTCATTCAAGGCAGGGGATTTGATGCAACTGCTGGGTATTAGTGGCGCGGCAATTGCTTTAGAGTTCCGGGACATCCTCGAAAACTTGCTGGCTGGGATTTTGATTCTTTTGACTTCACCTGCACAGGGATACAAGCCCCCGACTCTTGTCGCGAGCAGCCCCAAATTTTAGACCCTAGTTCAAGCTCCTAGATTCATCTGTAGAGTAAATCTAAAATCTAGAATCTAGAATCTAAAATCTAAAATTTGTGGAGTAAATCTAAAATCTAAAATCTAAAATCGACTCACCGCACCTGCATACGGATACAAGCCCCCGACTTAAGGAGATTATTTTGTTCAAAAATATTCGAGACCGTCTTAAATATTTCACCAGGAGCAGCATTGATCCACAGCATTTAAAGCAAATACGAGTTGACTTGTTGGAAGAATCAACCCTAGATATTGACTATCTTGTCTTAATTCTCGGCTCCTGTATAATCGCTACCTTTGGACTGCTTGCCAACAGTGCGGCCGTCATCATCGGTGCTATGATCGTCGCCCCTCTGATGTTGCCAATCCGAGGGTTAGCATTTGGAGCGGTAGAAGGTAACGTTCTCCTCTTCCGCAAAGGTTTAGTTGCATTAGCAGTGGGGACGGTGGTAGCAATTTGTTTAGCTAGTTTATTGGGCACTTTGGTTCAAATTCCCGACTTTGGGAGCGAAGTTCTAGCTCGTTCTAAACCTACATTACTAGACTTAGGAATTGCGATCGCCGCTGGGGGAATTGGCGGCTATGCCAAAGTTCAGCCCAAAGTTTCTGGTACTCTGGCGGGAACTGCGATCGCCGTGGCTCTCATGCCGCCAATTTGTGTTATAGGTTTAGGCTTATCTCAAGCTAATTGGTCGCTCAGTCTGGGAGCAAGCCTCCTGTATCTCACTAATTTGCTGGGAATTACTCTCTCCTGTATGCTAACCTCTTTAATTGCCGGCTACACCCCCCTGCATCGCGCCCGTAAAGCCCTCTTTTGGACTGTAGCATTGACGGCTATACTTGTGATTCCTCTGGGAGTGAGTTTTGCGGAATTGATCGAGCAATCGCAACTCGAAGCCAGTCTGAAGCGGGCGTTGCTTAACCGAACTATCACTTTTCAACGGGTGGAACTGATTAAAACTGATACTAACTGGTTGGCTAAACCGCCGGAAGTGCGTATGATTGTTCGCAGCAGCGAAGCTTTGACAGCGAAACAAGTGCAGCTTTTAGAAGAATTTGTCGCAAAAGAAATGGGTCAAAAATTCACCCTAATTTTTCAAGTCAGCCAAGTTGAAGAAGTGCGGCGCTCAACCCTGAATAAGTCCCGATCGAAACCGAAATTTTAACTATTTTATCCCTAATTGTATGACCCCAGAAACTCTAATTCACGAAGTGACGATCGAGGGCAATATAAAGCAATTTCTCTTAGTGCTAGCGGTTTCCTTAACTGTGGCAACGCTGCCGCAAATCTTTGGCTGGCTGAGCAAAATTCCCTACACGCTGCTGTTAGTAATTGTCGGGTTGGGTTTGGCTTTTATAGATGTGCGGCTGGTGACGCTTTCACCGAAACTGATTCTGTTGATTTTTTTGCCGCCTCTGTTGTTTGAAGCTGCTTGGAATCTGGAATGGCCTAAACTCAAGCGGGATTTAGTGCCGATCGCTCTTTATGCGGTTTTGGGTGTTGTTATTTCTGTTGCTGGCGTGGCTTTTGCTCTCAACCAAATAGCGGGAGTTTCTTTAGCGATCGCTCTGTTGGTAGGAGCTAGTATATCTGCTACCGATCCTGTTTCAGTAATTGCATTGTTCCGGGAATTGGGAGTTGAAAAACGCTTAGCGTTACTGGTGGAGGGAGAGAGTTTATTTAATGATGGCATTGCTATTGTTGCCTTTAGTTTTTTGGTGGGATTCTCTCTAGGGAATGATGAAGTTAGCATCCCAATTCTGATAGCGCGTTTCTTAGCTTTTGTGGGAATTGGGGTTGTTGTCGGCAGTTTAATTGGTTTTGGAGTTTCTTATCTGACTCAACCATTTGATTTACCTTTGGTGGAGCAATCGTTAACCTTAGTTTCAGCCTACGGCACTTATATAATTGTGGAGGAATTGGGCGGTTCAGGGGTGATTGGGGTGGTGACGATGGGCTTGATATTTGGCAATTTTGGCTCTCAGATTGGTATGCAACCCAGTACCAGACTTGCGGTAACACAATTTTGGAATTTTTTGGCGTTTTTTGTAAATTCGATCATGTTCCTGCTGATTGGCGATCAGATGAGGTTTGCTGATTTGGGAACGAATTTAGGAGTGATTGGCATAACTGTAGTGGCGATGTTTGTGACGCGAGCGATCGCTATTTTTGGTTTAGGATGGTTGAGTAATAGGTTGGGAAACTCTGAAATTTCATTGCCCGATCGAACTGTAATTTGGTGGGGAGGATTGCGGGGTTCTGTCTCGATTGCTTTAGCTTTGAGCGTACCCCATGTTCTGCCCGATCGACCAAAAATTATTGCGATCGTGTTTGGGGTAGTTTTATTTACGCTGCTAGTACAAGGTTTAACCACCAAGGCGCTGCTGGAAAAATTGGGGTTGTTGAGCAACCAGGAGTTGCGCCAGGAGTATCTGGAGGCGATCGCCCAACGTGTTGCTCTCAACCGGGTTCTCAAGCATCTATTTGAAGTATCGGGCGATCGTAAAATCGAGCCTGAGTTTTCCAATCATCTCGCGAGTCAGCTTCAAGAAAAATTAAACTTGCTGCAAGCAGAAATCAATCAAATGTACGATCGCTCTCCTGAACTGCGGCAGATGACGATCGACAAACTCGAAGGGGATTTGCAGGCAATAGAGGCTGATACTTATGCTGAATTTGTGCGATCGGGTCAATTGAATGAGCTGCCTGCTTCTGTGTTGCCAGAAATTTTAAAAGCTTGAAATAACTCAAGTCATGACTGCAAAACAGTTTGACACGATCGCCAAGGTTCAGTGCAGCAATTCCTCTAATTTTTGCTGGTTCCACAAATACTGATAAAGCCCTGTTTGCCCTACCAATTCTGCGTGAGTTCCGCTCTGAACTATTTCTCCCTTCTCCATCACAAAAATGCGATCGGCACTAGCCGCCGCCGACATTTGGTGCGAGATAAAAATTACCGTTTTGCGATCGGTTCCCGTTGCCAAATTATGCAAAATATCCGTAGCAGTTTGATTGTCAACGCTGGAAAGAGCATCATCTAAAATCAGCACTGGAGCATCAACTAACAAAGCGCGAGCAAGTGCCGTCCGCTGCCGCTGTCCGCCAGATAAAGTAATTCCGCGCTCGCCGACAACAGTTTTGTACTGCTGCGGAAAGTTGAGGATTTCTGGGTGAATTTGGGCTTGTTTTGCCGCCGCTTCAATCTCCGGCTGTTCCGCTAAAGGATTGCCGTAGCGGATGTTATTTTTGATGCTAGTGCCGAACAGAAAGCTTTCTTGGGGAACGTAGGCGATCGCCCCGCGCAATTCCTTCAATTGTACTTGAGTAATATCTAATCCGTCTACAAATAATTCACCTGCATCAATGTCCAGCAGTCGCGGTAGCGCATTAGCTAAAGTTGATTTTCCCGAGCCGATCGCCCCAACAATTGCGACAGTTTCTCCCGGTTTTATGGTAAAATTAACATCTTTAAGTGCGGGTGTCTTAGCACCCGGATAAGTAAAATTTAGATGGCGAGCCGCAATTTCGCCTTTGACTGGAGTTGGCAGTTCAACTGCACCGGCAGCATCCTTAATTTGCGGTTCAACAGTCAGAATTGATTCGATGCGATCGACACTCACTTCTCCCCGCTGGTAAGCAGTAATTGTGAAACCCAACAGCGCCGTCGGAAACACCAAACGCTCGACATAAATCAGCAAAGCCACAAAATCGCCAATGCTAATTTCGCCCTTAGCAATTGCCCCGCCCCCGGCCGAAAGCAGCACCAACAAACTGATGCTTGCCAAACCGCCCAGCAGGGGAAAAATAAAGTTTCTAGTTTTTGCTAATTCCAAGTTTGCTGATAGCAACTGTGCGTTGGAATTGCGAAAAGCTCGGCGTTCGTTTTCTTCTTGAGCGTAGATTTTAATTACAGAAATCCCGCTCATATCTTCCTGAATTAAATCGCTCATCGCTGACAGTTCCTCTTGCACGGCTAACTGTTGGATGCGAAGTTTGTCGCTAAATAACTGCACCAAAACTAGCATGAAAGGATAAACTGCGATCGCCAACAGCGTCAACCGTACATTAATCCCCAGCATCACCGGCAAACTCAAAGCATAAGCAAAGGCTGTATTCGCCAAACTCAGCACCGCAAACCCCACCAAGCGGCGAATATTGTCCAAATCGGAAGTAGCGCGGTTAATTAAATCCCCTACCGTATTGGCAGCAAAATAAGACGGTTCTAATGTTAACAAATGATTAAATATTTGCTGTTTGAGGTCAAATTCGACTTGACGCCCCACGCCAAACAGCAAAATCCGCGACACCATCCGAATTACCCACATAATTGAGGCGAGAATCAGAATTAGTGCGACGTAGTTGAAAACTTGGTCAAATTTAGTCGCAATTTGGAGAGTGTCAACTGAATTCCGAATCAGCAGGGGAATGTAAACTCCCACAGCATTGACAACTAATAGCGAAAAAATGCCCCAGAATGTTGGCTTCCAGTGCGGGCGCATATAAGAGCCGAGTTTTTGCAGTCGAGAATAACGAGCCATAGGAAGAAGGAAGGAGGAAGGAGGAAGAAGGAAGAAGGAAGAAGTCAGAAGGAAGAAGTCAGAAGTCAGAAGTCAGAAGTCAGAAGTCAGAAGTCAGAAGTCAGAAGTCAGAAGGAAGAAGTCAGAAGGAAGAAGGAAGAAGGTTCGGCAGCGGATTTTGTAACGGATTTAACGGATGGATGCTGAAGGAAGAAGGAGTCTTCCCCAAGGTTTTCAGCAATTAAGAACGTCCTAATAGTCTTGGCGGTTGCTATAGAAGGTAGAAGTTTGAAAAAAGCATAGAAGCTCTATCGAAAGGTAGATGACCGAAAACACAAGTTAAGAAATTTTGAATAAAAATTCTGCTTGGGGATGACGCGCCATAAAAGTTGGGTTTGGGGCCGAGCCAAAACCCGATCGAGATGTCACAAACCACATTATATCTGCGGGACAGGATATCTGTGAGGAGACGGCAGTGCCGTGCCCCTACCCGCTGTGGCCACACGGCACTGTCGTGTCCTTAGCCGCCCGCACTCCTGGGCCCAAATCTCCAATCCGCCCCCGCAACCCCCCGCACCGCTGGGGTGCGCTACAATCAAAAATCGATCGGCTTAGCACTCAGACTCAGAGAGTGCTAAATTTGCTATGTAAGCCAAAGGAGACAAACATGACCAAAATAGTTGCATTTAGCGACAAATCTCGGCGGGCACTAGAACGCGGCGTCAATCAACTCGCCGATGCAGTTCGCATTACCTTGGGCCCGAAAGGCCGGAACGTCCTATTGGAAAAAAAATATGGCGCTCCCCAAATCGTTAACGACGGCATCACCGTTGCTAGGGAAATCGAACTCGAAGACCCCCTGGAAAATGCCGGCGCTCGCTTAATTCAAGAAGTCGCCTCCAAAACTAAAGATATCGCAGGCGACGGCACTACAACCGCAACTGTGATAGCTCAATCGCTGATTCGCGAAGGTTTGAAGAATGTCGCAGCAGGCGCAAATCCAGTCGCGCTGCGCCGGGGTATTGAAAAAACGATCGCCCATTTGGTACTGGAAATCGCAAAATTGGCGAAACCCGTCGAAGGAAGCGCCATTGCTCAGGTCGCCACTGTCTCCGCCGGTAACGACGAAGAAGTCGGCGCCATGATTGCTCAAGCAATGGAAAAAGTTACGAAAGACGGCGTAATTACTGTTGAAGAGTCGAAATCTCTGACAACAGAATTGGAAGTTGTCGAAGGGATGCAGTACGATCGCGGATATCTTTCTCCGTATTTCGTCACCAACGGCGAGCGCATGGAAGTTGAGTACGAAAACGCTCGCATCCTGATTACCGACAAAAAAATTAGCTCGATTCAAGAACTAATTCCAGTTCTCGAAAAAATCGCCCGCACGGGTCAACCGCTGCTAATTATCGCCGAAGATATTGAAGGCGAAGCTTTGGCAACTCTGGTAGTCAACAAAGCCCGCGGCGTATTGAACATCGCAGCAACCAAATCTCCCGGATTTGGCGATCGGCGCAAAGCTATGCTTCAAGATATCGCCGTTCTCACCGGCGGTCAATTGATTTCCGAAGAAGTCGGACTCAGCATCGATACCGCAACTCTAGAAATGCTCGGTACCGCCCGCAAAATTACGATCGACAAAGAAAACACCATCATTGTCGCTGGCGAGGAACACAAAGCTGACGTGCAAAAACGGATCGAGCAAATCCGCAAGCAGCTAGAAGCGACGGATTCCGACTACGACAAGGAAAAATTGACCGAACGCATTGCCAAACTCGCCGGCGGTATCGCTGTAATTAAAGTAGGCGCGGCTACCGAAACCGAACTCAAAGACCGCAAACTGCGCATTGAAGACGCTTTGAACGCCACTAAAGCTGCTGTGGAAGAAGGTATCGTTCCCGGAGGCGGCACGACGCTAATTCACCTGATTACCAAGATAGAGGCGATTAGAAATACTTTAGATGCTGAAGAACAAGTTGGCGCTGACTTGGTTGCTAAAGCTTTAGAAGCACCTTTGCGTCAAATCGCTGATAATGCGGGTGTTGAAGGTTCGATCGCGATCGAGCGAGTGCGGGGGAGCGAGTTGAACATCGGCTACAACGCTCTCACCGACGTGTACGAAGACATGATTGCCGCCGGGATTATTGACCCGGCTAAGGTGGTGCGATCGGCTTTGCAAAATGCCGGTTCCATTGCTGGTATGGTGTTGACTACTGAAGCTGTGATTGTCGAAAAACCCGAGAAGAAAAAAGCCGGCGGCGACATGGGCGACATGGGCGGCATGGGCGGCATGGGCGGCATGGGCGGCATGGGCGGCATGGGCGGCATGGGCGGCATGGGCGGCATGGGCATGATGTAGTCATCAGTCATCAGTCATTAGTCATTAGTCATCAGTCATTAGTCATCAGTCATCAGTCATCAGTGATGAATGATGAGTTTGCAGCTAAAAACTGCCTGGTGACTGCTGGCTTTTGAGACAAAAAAGCCGTCTGTAGCGTCTGTAGGGTGCGCACTGCGCACCTGACGCTATTAGACCTCTTTCAAAAATAACTAGGACGGGCAAGATGCCCGTTCCACAAAAAACATTTTTTCTTGTGGAACGGGCATCTTGCCCGTTCCAAAATTTTATTAAAAGGACTTTTGCAAGAGGTCTTATATTCTCAATTCAATAGTCCGGACAGTTTTCCATCACTAACGGCAGAATGCGAGTTTCAGCCTTCTCAGTGAGGTCAAATGCTAACGGTAGAATGAGGGTTTCAGCCTCTGTCTCCAAAACTGTCCGGAGTATTGTCAATTACCAATTAAGCTGTTCGACATTTAAACCACTAACAAGGCCTGTAGGGTGCGTCAGCTAGAACACTTACTAAGCAAGGGAAACAAGATAGGGCTGACGCACCCTACAATACTATTTTAAATGCGTAACAGCTTACTAATTAGCCATTACAAAAACTGATTCAGGAAAAAGGCGATCGCAGCACTGCCGATCGGCACAGTCAAATTGTCAATTCCCCACTTAGAAACCGATTCTAAACTAGCAGCAACCAAAGCCACAACGGCAGACACCGCCCAAGTTTGCCAAATATTGCCTTGAACCGCCAGCAAAATCAAACTGCTAACAGCAAAACTCACCAAATACATAGTTGCAGAACCTTCCCAACTCTTCTGCATTCCCCAAACTCGATAAATATGTTTGCCGTATTTTTGGCCGATGACAGCAGCCAATCCGTCGCCCCAAGTCATCACTAAAATGCCCAAAGCAGCGTATTCCTGACGTTGCAGCGGCCAAAACCAAGCTACGAGAATGCTGATACTAACAGCATAGAAAAAAGTCCCCAAACTCTTCCGGTTGATGCTGTTGAGACTGGGTAAAATCGGAACTTGGTAGGAAATTAGGGCGATCGCACCTGCTAAAATTCCCGCCGAAATCCCCACCCAACCGGGTATTTCCAGCCACCAAGCCAGCAAAATCACGTTCCCAGTACCGATGTGAACCACCTTCCGCGATACCTCAGCATCGACAGAAGTAAAGCGATTTAAGCCCTCAGCTACCAGTAAAATCAAGCCCAACCAGGCTCCCACGAGGGAAATTTGCAACCACACAGTCGGAATTTCAGAAAATATAGACACGATAATTTAGGAAAAACTTCGATCGGGCAATGTTTACCACTTTAGTGGAAAGGCGATCGATTTATGCCGGAGAGGGCGATCGCAATTCAGGGAGCAAAAATTGGTGCTTTTTTAAGTCGATTCACCGGACAACGTATTGACAATGTAAATACATATTGGTTACACTATCAGGTATGGATGTGTATTTCGTACTCAATGGTGTAGCCTTCGTTTGGAATGACGAGAAAGCTCGGATCAATCCCAGAAATCATGACGGCGTAACATTTAAGCAAGCAGCAGAAGCATTCTTCGATCCCCTTCTAGTGGTGGTTGATGCCAGCCGCAACGATGAAGAGCGAGATGCTGTCATTGGTTTGGACAGACGTTGGAATCTTTTGTATGTCGTCTACATTGAGCGTGAAAACGACATCATTCGGATAATTTCGGCACGTAAAGCTACACGCAAGGAACGCGAATACTATGAAAATTGAGGCATTGAAAAAGCGGTTAGATAAAAATCGTCCCATGACAAGTATCACCATTCGGATGCCCGAAGATGTGATCGAAGATTTGAAACGAGTAGCACCATTGCTGGGTTTTTCTGGTTATCAGCCGTTGGTACGTGCTTATATTGGACAAGGATTGCGATCGGATTTGGAGCGTCTTGAAGGTGATACAGTTTCTGCATTGATTGCCAGTTTGAAGCGTCACGGTGTGAGTGAAGCAGTCATTAATGAAGCACTCAGCGAAGTCACTCAGCAATGAATATTTAAAATCACAGAAAAATAGGTTTGATTGCTATGCAGTACGTCTTAATTATTCATGAAGTCGAAAATTATGCAGCTTGGAAAAAGGTATTCGATCGTGCTGCAACCATCCGAAAAGAAGCTGGCGAGCGCTCCTATCAGGTCTTGAAGTATGACAATGAACCCAACAAAATCGTTCATTTCTCCGCGTGGACATCAATCGCAGATGCTAGGGCGTTTTTTGAGTCGCCTAGACTGGTTAAAATTAGAGAAGAAGCCGGAGTTAAAGCTCCTGAGTTTATTTATCTAGACCAATTAGAGTCAGGAGTCTTGTGAAAGACCTATTTGTATAATGTAAGTTGTTCAAACTATGTGGTTAAGTTTTGAGTATGTACGACGGTAGCTACTACCAGCTAATGGCTGAGTACAATTGCTGGATGAATCAAAAAATATATTCTGTCTGCTCTGCAATTCCTGATGAACAGCGCAAACAGGATATGGGTGCATTTTTCAAGTCTATTCATGGCACTTTGAATCACTTACTGTATGGTGACAAAGCATGGATGGGTCGTTTCACTCTTCACCCATTTTCTGTTACCGTTATCGGGCAAGAACTGTATGCTGAATTTGAGGCTTTGAGAGCCGAACGGGAGACAATGGATCGGCAAATTATAGAATGGTCTAGACACCTTAATTCTGACTGGTTGAGTCAACCCTTTGAGTACACAAGCAATGTAGACGGTAAATGCCGCGTGTTACCGACTTGGGTTCTGGTGACACATATGTTCAATCATCAAACTCACCATAGAGGGCAAATTACTACACTTCTCAAACAACTTGGCTACGATCCAGGGGTTACAGATATTCCGTGGCTACCCGTCGCCTCTGTATAACGTCAAGATAATATCAAGGCATTTGATGCTTAATTATTAGTGTCCGTTTCCGGCTGACAATGCTGTCACTATGGCTGTTACTGCGGGACTAAGGCTAGACAAGACAACGACGGAAGCAGTAGCAATAATAATAGTTGTAGCCATCCTCACCATACCATCAGTTCCTTTCTGATATGCGTCGAACTTGTATTCTAGGCGATCGACTTTTTGACCTAGCTCTTCCCTGACCTTACCTAGTTCTTCCCTGAGCTGAATTAATGCTTCTGCGATCTCATCATTGCTTGGATTTTCTGGTATCTGCATAGCGATTTCTCCTATTCAAACTACAGACCTTAGCTTTAGTGTATCAACATCATAACATAATTAAACACCGAATATTTTAATTAAGTAAACTTCAAATTTATGAGATTTTGTGGAACAGGCAAGATGCCTGTTCGTGAGAATGGTGCAATATCTCAGTTGAACCAAACTTGATATTAAAGTTCAGAATTCAGCACTATTCACCAACTTCCGCACAGCCGAAAAAGCCCTCCCCCGCCACTTTACCGGCAGCAGCGACAATCCCAAACCCGCCCACATTTTCGCCTCAGAAACCGACTTCCCAGCCCGCACCATCTGCCGCCCTTTTTCAGTTTCACCCACCTCAATCAGTCGCAAACCTAGCGCTAATTGAGTTTCTGCAATTCTCTCGATCCTGACTGTTTCCAACTTCTCGGAATCAAACTCGTAACTGGTCAAATAGCGCAATTTATCGCTCAAATACGGAATTGCCCGATCGCATCCTTGCTGTCCTGCGTGAAATCGATACTCCATCAACAGCTCCGGCAAGTAATAGCACTTTTTGCCCGCAATCGCAAGTCTCACAAACAAATCGTTATCTTCGCAATTTTGCCAATTTGGCCGCAGAAATCCGACTGATTCCAGCGCGCGGCTGCGAAACAAAGTTGCGCCTATTTGCAAACTTTGTCTCAGAAAAACTGTAGCAAGTAAATCTTCAATTATTCCAGCCGACAACTCGGTGCGGCCCCACCGCTGCGAATTGAGTTTCGTCTGGTTTTGATCAATATTATTTTTAACATCAATGACCCAGTGATCGGTACTGACAAAATCAATGCTGGGGTCTTTATCTAAAATAGCAGATGTCCGCTCTAAAAATTGCGCGCTCAGGCGATCGTCATCGTCAAACTTGATAAAATATTCGCCCCTTGCCGCCGCAAAGCCCGATCGCATATTATTACTCTTGCCGATATTCTGCGGGTGGCGAATGTAGCGAATCGGGCGATCGACAAATTCCGACATCAACAGCGGAGTGCTGTCAGTCGAACCGTCATCGCAGACAATTAATTCAAAATCTGTATAAGTTTGATCTAGCACGCTGGCGATCGCACTTGCCAACAAATGCACTCGATTGTAAGTAGGAATGCAAACGCTAATTTTCGGCACAAATTTATACTATTTTAGATTTGAAATCCTCGAAAAATTTTGCAATTCAGTCCAGAGAAAAGAACCACCAATTCCCAATGCCCTATGACCTGTTTGGCCAATGTCCAATGCCCAATGCCCAATGCCCAATTCCCAATGTATTTTAACTCAAACGAGCCGTACATTCGAGAATTAACTTTTGATTCACCAAAGCAAAAGGTTGAATTTCCAAAGCCCGGCGAAAAGCTCGAATAGCACTTCTGTATTCTCCCAGGGCAGCGTAGCACAAACCCAGACCGTGCAGCGCCCCAAAATGCACCGGGTTCAGTTTGAGGACAATTTCGCAGTCGTCGATCGACTTTTTATAATTGCCTTGAGTATAGTGAAGTACGGCGCGCCGGTTCCAAGCTTCAGCAAAATCCGGCGCTTCCGCAATCAGTTTCGTCAGCAAATCCAAAGCGTGGCGAACATCGCCTGCCTCCAGCGAAACTTGCGATCGCCTGAGAATTTGCATCCCACAGTCACCCTTCTGGTTAAACCAAGTACGCCAGAGTTCTGTAGTTGCCCGATCGCGCACCCTTTCGTCGGACTTTTTCAAGTCTTCGAGCAGCGCATTAACAGATAATTCGTCCATAGGTGCGAGGATGGTTAAAAACGTTTTATTAATCAATTTTATCCCGCAAGCGGCAACTTTATTTATCCCACATCTTGCACCATTCTCAAGAACAGGCAAGATGCCTGTTCCACAAAGAGTGAATTTTCTTCTTGTGGAACAGGCCGAAAAGCCTGTTCCTAAACAAGTAATTGAGAATGGTGCAACATCTCAGTTTATCCCACACCCCATGAAGATTTTGATGCTTTCCTCGACTTTTCCCTATCCGCCCAGCCGCGGAGGAACTCAGGTAAGGACGTTTAATTTATTGCAATACTTGAGCCAGCGGCATGAGGTAATTCTCGGTACAGTGCGATCGCCCGATATCACCGACGCACAAATCGACACATTACGAGGGCAAGTTACAGAATTGGCAGTTTTCGAGACTCCTGGGATTGTTTCAACAGGGATTACCGGAAAAATCCGGCGTTTCAGTCGATTTTTGCAATCGGGAACGCCTCCCAACGTACTCTCAAGCTACTCCCAAGAAATGCAGAATTGGGCAGACGAATTGGTAACAGCAGGCAAATGCGATGCTGTCACCTGCGAACACAGCGTTAATGAGATTTACGTGCGTCCAGAATGGCGGCAAAAACTGCTGACAGTGGCAAACATTCACAGTTCCGTTTGGGGAACTTGCAGGGAAATGTTAGCAACCGGTACCTCGGAAAAACCACTGCGCGATCGACTAAATTTACCGCTACTCGCCCGCTACGAAAAACGCTACTGTTCCAAATTTTCCCGCATTGTCGCGACAACATCCACAGACAGAGAGCAACTTCTAGAATTGCTGTCGCCTCCGGTTCGAGTGCGAGGAAAACAAGATTTTTTTGTACCTCCCATTGATGTAATTCCTAACGGCGTGGATTTAACTCAATTTCCGTACCGGTCGATCGATCCGGGAGGACACACCTTAATTTTTGCAGGCGCAATGAACAATTTGCCCAATATTGACGCGGCGCGGTTTCTCAGTTTGCAAATACTGCCGCCTTTGCAGCAGCGCTATCGGGATGCCACCCTAACCCTAGTCGGGGCTTCGCCAGTCCCGGAAGTGCTCGCCTTGGGGAAACTCCCGGGAATTCAAGTAGTAGGTCGGGTGCAAAGGGTGGCAGAATATTTGCATCAAGCTGCTGTTTGTGTGGTGCCGATGCGGATTGGTTTTGGAATTAAAAATAAAACTTTGGAGGCGATGGCTGCGGGAACCCCTTTGGTTGCCAGCGATCGAGGTTTGGAGGGTTTAGCCGTCGGTGGCGGCCCACAACCCAGAAGGGCCTTGCGGGCGAACAAAGTTCAGGAGTATGTTGAGGCGATCGCCAGTTTGTTTGAAAATCAGCAGCTAAGACAGGATCTCTCCCAGAGCGCGCGATCGCTCGTTGAAAGCCAATACACTTGGGATATCATAGGTCGGCAGTACGATCGGCTCTTGCAATTTTAAATTCTAAATTCTAAAATCTAAATTCTAAAATGCCACGATGGAACACAAAATTAACCCCTCAAAAAATCGAGCCAAACCCCCAGAAAATCCCAAAATTGCTCCTCCTCCGACAAGACGCCGCCGCCAAACCCGACGCCCCAAAAAACTTCAAGACTCCCAGCTTCCCATACCTGCTTCCCCAACTCCCGCCAGATATCCCTGGAAAAGACTGGTAGCTAATTTGACAGCCCTCAGCGTCTTGTGCGGCTGTTCCGCTTTGATGGGAGGCGGCGCTTGGCTGAGTTACCAGCTAATTGTCGATCCCAACGGCAACAAGTTGATCTCTCAGTTTGTGCCTGGATGGTCGCGCCTGCCTACAGGTAGCAGAGATTCGATTCAAACTCTGGATCAAATCAAAGCCAGCGTCCGCAAATTGGGATTCGTAACCGGAGAACCCCTGTCGCTTCCCGTCGATAATTCTATTTCCGATTTGCTCTTGCCGGTGATGGTGGAAAGGACTGTTAATGCTTCTACTGTTTGCAAAAATCCTTGCCGTCAAATTGTCGAACTTCGGGTGTACAAGCGGGTACAGCTTCCCGATCGCGATTCCGAGCAAGAGCACTATTTTCAGTTAGCAAGTTCTGTGAATCTAGAAGGCCCTGCGGAATCTTTTGTCATTGCTTCTTTAGCTGACTCTACATCTGACAATCAAGCCTCCAATCAGTCCCTACCCCTAACAGAATTGCGCCGGTTTGACGGCAAGCCCCCCGCCTCGGGCATTTGGTTTAATGTCAGCGGTCAACTAAAGCGGGGCGACAAGAAAATTCCCTACGGACAAGTCGTTCGCTACAACCCCAGCCAAAATCATTTAATGCCACTGTTGGAATGGGCGAGTGCGGCTGGACAACCGCCGAATTGGCAGCAAATTGTTAAGGGGCCAAACCCGCAGTTGGCGATCGACCAAACAGTTGGTTTAGAGCCGCAATTTACCCTTTATCAAATTGGCCCGCGCAAATTTTTGCCGAACCCAGTTCAGTTAACGGCGATTTCTTTAGAAGAATTTGCCTTCAATGACGAGACTTACAAAAATGGGCTGCGACTGGCAAAAAGCGGGCTGTGGTCTCCAGCATTAAATGTCATGCGTATTGCTAAGGGGAAAGCCGGCAAAAATTGGCCCGCAGTCGCGCAAGCTCAGCTAGAAACGATCGAATTTCACGCTAAAATTACTCGGGCTCAGGCGATCGCATCTTGGGCCAGTCCCGGTCAACAAGTTCTCGCAGAATTGATCGACGGCCGCTGGAGCGAAGCTTTGCAAGTATTTGAAGCCGATCCGAGCAACACTAACGAAATAGCCACAACCCTCAAAAATGACAGCGGGCGGATCTGGAACCGCGTAGACGCCGCCTTGAGAGTGAATGCCGCTGACGCCGATGTCAAGGCTTGGGGCGCGCTGATTGTAGCGTCTCAAGACGGAACTCGCGAGGCGATGAATTGGCTCGACCAGCAATCAGATACTGACAGCGAAACAAGAAGTCGAATTCGGAATTTGGTCAACAAACTTGAGGAAGCAGTTTCTCAGGCTGAAAGTTTAGAAGACCACAAAAGTCAAATTATGGGTTCTGCTACTTTAATTAGCACTATCAATCCCGCTGAGTGGCTGGAACCCTCCGCGAAAAACGAGTTAAAATTGACCGGACAACAAGTTTGGTATCAGGTGCAGGTAGCGAGTTTTTACGACGGCAGCCGCTGGGTGAATTCGCCCTTTTCAGATGTAGAAGTGCGCTCTTTTCCTGCTACTCAAGTCAAGTGGCTGTGGGGGCGGCTGGGATTGCAGGCCGACCCCAAGATTAAGATTGAGGTAGCGATGGCTAACGGTCAACAAAGAGTCGCTGTGGGAACAGTGAAAGCAGTGCAGGTTCAAGACGGAAGTCTGCGGTTGCTGGCAGCGGTTGACAAGCGATCGTGATCTGGCAGAAAGCATTGGGCACAGGGAACAGTCCCGCACGCACTTTTGAGACAAAGAAACCGGGTTTTTTTACCGTTTCTGCCGATTGCAACAGAAGTATTTTCGTAAAAAAACCCGGTTTCCGGCCACCAGTGCGCCAAAACTAGGAAAAAGGAAAATCCTTTCTTTTGCCCCTCCCGCAACTCCGAAAAGAGGCGCAATCTCAAAACTCTTCCCTCCCCACTTATAGCTCTCGGACAACAATGCAGACAAAAATTTTGTTAATTAAATTAACAGAACTTGCACGCAAAAAAACCAGAGATGTCAAATCGCGCCCTTTTTGGAGAGTGCTGCAATCATCTGCCGTTTCACCGCTTTAGCCCAAAGCTCAAACTCCAAACTGTTGATATTGTTAATTTTTACTTCCTCAACAGGCTGATTTGGGGCTTCTTTCTGTGCTGTAGTCTCCATTCTTTTTTCCTCATCCAAAAATTGTTAGTAGTCGATCGCAAACGGTTAGCATCATACATCTATTCTATGAACTAATTGCTGCGATTAATTACACTAAAGGCATAGAATTCAACCATAAAATGCAGTAAATACATTGAGATCATGCAATTTACGAATTTAATGTAATAAAATCCTGCAACCATTGGTATATATAGGCTTTTCGTGACATTAAAATCTTACAATTTACATTGTATGGCACTATGAAACCGCTACTTATGTTAGTAAACTTATTTTTCAATGAATGTATTGGCATATACAGCCGAAAATCATTTATTGAATTCACATAGTGCCGTAAAGCCGATCGCCCGCATCTCCCAGTCCGGGTACAATATAGCCGTGCTCGTCCAAACCTTCGTCAACAGCAGCCGTATAAATCTGCACGTCAGGGTGCTGTTCGTGAAAGTGCCCCACTCCCTCCGGTGCCGCCAGCAAACACAAAAACTTAATAGACTTCGGATTAACTTCTTTGAGCCTATCCACTGCCGCCACTGCTGAATTACCCGTAGCCAGCATCGGATCGACAATTAAAACATCTCGCTCTTCGATATCCTGTGGAACTTTGAAATAATATTCGATCGCCATCCGAGTTGTCGGATCGCGGTACAAACCAATATGTCCTACCCTCGCCGACGGAATCAGTTCTAAAATACTATCTAACAGTCCCTGACCGGCCCGCATAATCGAAACAATGACCATGTTCTTTTCTGCCGCCAGCATCGGTGCATTCATTTTTGCGATCGGCGTTTCTATTTGTTCGTATTTTAGGGGCAAATCTCGCGTCACTTCATAAGCTAGCAGCAGCCCAATCTCTTTCAGCAGTTGGCGAAATTTTGCCGTACTCGTTTGAGTTTGCCGCATTAGAGTTAACTTGTGCTGTATCAAAGGATGGTCGATGACAGTAACTTTAGCACTCATTTTTTTGAATAATTAATTTGCTTATCACGTCAAATATCGCACTTGCCACTAAGCAGCTTGTTGGGAGTGTAGTGTGAGGTAAGCTGTTACGCATTTAAAATAGTATTGTAGGGTGCGTCAGCCCTATCTTGTTGGGAGCATAACAGTTATGCAATCAGTATAAATACTGATGATAATTTAAGCTGCTGCTTTGAGATTGACACCAATCATTCCATTTAAGTAAGCTACTCGATGAGCCAAAACTTGCGGGACATTTTGCTCATTCCATTGTGCGCCAGAAATTTTGATACGACGACCAATCTGTTTGATTGCTGATTCCACGGCACCAGAACCAATTGAACAAATCTG
>NZ_JAUBWA010000053.1:0-1536 GCF_036702825.1 Microcoleus sp. A003_D6
AGGTATTTATTTCAGGGTTTCATGCCTCCAAATTTAAAATTATTAAATTTGTCTGAATATCTGCGGAATGTGGGTTAGACGATCGCAAAATCGGCAATATTAATCAGTCCCGCTGACACATTGGTGAGAGTTGCTAAAAGTTGATCTGAACTGGTAACTCGGAGCAAAGTAGAATTATTTTCTACAACAATGCTGAGTTGCGAAAAGCTTAAACCACCAATCAAGCCGATCGAATCCAGGCCGTCTTGAAAGTCTAAAATAGTCTCGCTGCCGAGGTCAACACCTAATATAAATCGATCGCTCCCAGTACCTCCAATCAGAGTATCATTACCCTCATCTCCAAACAGCCAATCATCCCCAGCACCGCCGAGTAAACTGTCCTCATCCTTACCGCCGTCAAGAGTATCGTTCCCAGCATCACCGCAGACAGTATCCTGACCTTCATTGCCAAACAGCAAATCGTTGCCCTCACCGCCGCAGATTTGGTCTTGGCCGCCCGCAGAGCCGATCGGCAAAAGGCTGCCAATATCCCCGTACACAGTATCTTCCCCGTCACCGCCACAGAGAGTATCGCTGCCCTCATCGCCAAACAGCAAATCGTTGCCCAAGTCTCCCAAGGCTAAATCATCGCCTTTACCACCGCGCACAGTATCATTGCCATCACCACCAGAAAGGGAATCTTCGAGTTCTTGCCCGTTCAAGTAATCGTCGCCACTGAGACCAAATAGCAAATCGCGACCTGTAGAATCGATGTCTAAAGGGTTAAGAGTACCACCGTATAAGGTGTCGTTACCCTCATCGCCAATTAAAGTATCGCTCTGTTTGTCTCCAAAAATTATGTCGTCATCTTTGCCACCGTAAGCAACATCTTCGTTCTCGCCGGCAAAAATTAAATCATCTTTAGCACCCCCGTTGAGGTAATCATCGCCCTCATTACCAAACAGCACGTCGCTATCTTTGGCAGAGGGAAGAATGGTTATATTTCCTAGATCGATGCTGAGGTAAGATCCGCCATAAATATTGTCATTGCCAGTGAAGCCAACCTCCAAGTCGTTACCATTTAAGCCGTCGATTTGGTCATTGGTAATCGAACCCTCCAGAAAGTCGTCGCTTTCTGTACCCTTGGTGGTGCTATTTGTTTGGTTGGGGCCGCGAATAGCAGTCTGGCTGGGAAAGGTTATCTGCTTGCAAATGCAATCTTCGTCTTGAGTTTCTGGTGTTGGCGTCGGAGTCGGAGTCGGCGTCGGAGTTGGAGTCGGAGTTGGCGTTGGAGTTTCCGTTGGAGTTGGCGTTGGAGTTGGCGTTGGAGTTGGCGTTGGAGTCGGAGTCGGCGTCGGAGTCGGCGTCGGAGTCGGAGTCGGAGTCGGCGTCGGAGTCGGCGTCGGAGTCGGAGTCGGAGTCGGCGTCGGAGTTGGCGTCGGAGTTGGCGTCGGAGTTGGAGTCGGAGTCGGCGTCGGAGTTGGCGTCGGAGTTGGCGTCGGAGTTGGAGTCGGAGTTGGCGTCGGAGTTGGAGTTGGAGTTGGAGTGGTAGTTGGA
>NZ_JAUBWA010000053.1:1636-16240 GCF_036702825.1 Microcoleus sp. A003_D6
GTTGGATTTGGAGTTGGATTTGGAGTTGGATTTGGAGTTGGATTTGGAGTTGGATTTGGAGTTGGATTTGGAGTTGGATTTGGAGTTGGTGACTGCAAGTCGTCATTCGCGATCGTACCTATGCCCGTCGCTTTAGAAATAGTCGCATTGACAGGAGTGTTGAGGTTGACATTGAATGTTTCGTCAGATTCAAACTTAGCATCGCCATTCACAGCAATGGTGACAGTTTTTGTGGTTTCTCCAGCGGCAAAATTGATGCTTCCTGTTGCTGCTGTATAATCGCTGTCAGCAGTGGTAGCAGTGCCGTCAGACGTGGCGTAATTGACGGTAACGGGCAAGTTAGAAGCCTGAGAAAGGGAAACATTAAAAACAGCATTAACAGTCCCAGAATTTCCCTCAGTAACAGTGACATCACCCATAGAAAGACTGGGAGTGTCATCATTGGTGATAGTGGCGGTAGCAGTGGGTGTGGTGACTGTAGAACTTTCCGGTGCTGCCGTCAAATTCGGGTTAGACAGAGTGGCAGTAATTGTCTCATCAGGTTCAACCACTGTATCGCCCAAGACATCGACAGTGATAGTTTTAGTTGTCTCGTTAGCGGCAAAGGCGATCGTACCCGTTGGAGTAGTAGCGCCAGCAGCATTGATATTGTTGTAATCCGTACCGTTAGTAGCATTTCCGCCAATAGCATAATCTACTGTACTCGCTACTCCAATACCACCGCTGCGGGTGACAGTGAAGGTGACTGGTTGAGTGCCGGAGTTGCCTTCAGCTAGTGCAGTTGGGGTAGTGACAACGGCATAAGAAATCGGGTCATTCGCAGGTATAGTTACGGTAGTTTGGTTAGTGGTTCCAGCAACGGCATTAATAATAGTACCGAAGTTGAAAACTACTGTTTCATCATTTTCTGGAATGTCATCTGGATTGATAGTAAGAGTGATATTTTGGGTAAGACTTGCACCGCTGACACCAGCATTAAAAGTGATGGATGTAGGGGTGAAAGTGTAGTCGGAACCCGCACCTTGGGTAGCCGTACCTGTGTTAACTAATGGTATAGTAACGTTGCCGATGGGAGTAGTGCTGAGAGTGACTGGGATAGTAACAGTATTAGTATTAGTTCCTTCTATACCTGAGAAGGTGGCAGCACCAAAGTTAACTAGAATATCGGGATATTCATAAGCACCTATATCAACAGTGCCGTTGCCGATGCGGGGAAAACCAGTACCGCGTTGATCGTTGGCTGAAACCCCTGTATTGTTGCCTGCGTTGAATGCTGGGCTACCAGATAGTAAAGCGCGAGTAAATGTGGGACCGTTGTTATTAGCTAAAGCAGCTAACAATGGATCGATGGGGCTGCCAGTAGTGCCTACTTTATCGTTGTTTATGCCATTGGTAAAGCCTGTACTGCCAGTATTGTTGCCAATTAAGTTGTTGCCTTGGCTGGTGAATTGTCCTGAAACGTCGGGGTTTATGGTTCCTGCTGCTGTGTTGTCAGTGTTGCCAGCGACGATCGTATTTTTGACATTAACTGTGCCGCTTTGCCTGAAGATTCCACCGCCATTGTCGTTGGCTTGGTTGTTATTATCGAGATCGGCGGTGTTGCTAGCGATCGTGCTGTTGGTAATAGTTAATGTGCCGCCGCCTGGTTTGAAAATTGCGCCGCCTTCAGCGTTTGCTGTGTTGCCAGAAAAGGTGCTATTGGTGATATTTGTGTTTGACGCGCTGCCGTCGTAAATGGCACCGCCACCTGCGAAAACGTTGGCGTCGCTTGCTTTGTTGCCGGAGAAAGTGCTGCCGGCGATAGTAAGCGTAGCTTCGTTGTAAATGCCGCCGCCACCTTGGCCCGTCACCTCGTTGTTGGTGATGCTGCTATTAGTAATGCTTAGTTGGCCCGACAGGTTTCTGATGCCTGCGCCGCCAAACGCAGTCGCCTTGTTGTTGTCGATGATACTGCTGTCAATTGTTCCCGGAGCATTATTGAATATCGCCCCGCCACCGCCCGCTGTATTCAAAGAATTGAAGGTGCTGCCAGTAACGGTCATTTGAGTCCCGCTATTGTGGATGGCACCGCCTGCGTTGGCTTGGTTGTTTTGAAAAGTAGAGTTGGCGACTGTCAAAGTGCCTTCGTTGAAGATGCCGCCGCCGCTGCCACCCGGGATGTTTCCCCCTGAGATAGTCGCGCCGGAGATGCTAAAGGCATTGCCGGTAATGACGTGAAACACGCGATCGTTCAAACCTGCCACTGTGTTGATAGTTGTGGTGGCTGCGCCTGTACCCGTAATAGTGAGGTTTTTGGTAATGTCGAGGTCGCCAGTCGCGCCCAAGTCTTCGTTCGCACCAGCAATAGTCAGCGTGAAAGTACCCGTCGGCAGATTGATGGTGTCGCCTGTCGCAGAGTAACGAATCGCTTCCCGCAAAGAGATGCCAGCACCTCCGCCCAAAATGCCGTTATCTTCATCAGCGGTAGTGGTGACGTTGATGGTACCTAAAACGCGATCGTAACTGGCGATCGCATCAAGGGTGAATGCCAAAGCGGTCTCAATCGAACCAATTGTTACTTCTAAATCCCAGTCACCGCCTAATGCAGCACTTCCTGTCAGGTTTTTGGAAGCGGCGATGTCTGCACCTGTGAGTTGATTGAGGCGTTGCAAGAACGATCGCCCCGCTACCGGTGGGGCGATTTCTGCCGCCACGCTGCAACCGTACAGGAGGATATCGGCGTTAGGGGCTAAAGCCTTTTTCCACTGCCCGAGTCGATCGCCATATTCGTCTAGGTTGTCAGAATTTAGCTGAATTGACCCCAGTTGCAAATTTCCAGGCCCGCCGTGAGAAACAATGTGAACGGCGGAAATATCGGTGTAGCTAGCTAATAACTCTGTAATTTGCTCGACTCCATCCCCCGCCCGATCGAGTATAAATATCTCTTTCCTTGGTTCGGCGCTTGGTGCAAGGCTTTGATAATCTTCAACGGTTGGGTCAATGACAACTATTTGCGTAATTTTTTGCACGATCAATTTTCCTCGTAGATGCAAGGGAAATGGAGCTTAAAAGCCGCGATCGTCTTGCCAAAATAATTCAAATTAGTATTGAAAAATAATCATTTGAATCTACTAGCTAGGTTTGGGAAAGCTTGTAAAAGGCAAGATATTATGCTTAAGTCATAAGCAGCTTAGAGTCTTACTAAGACAACATCGAGAGCAAATTTGTTCCCAAGCGTAAAAATTAGTCAGTAAATATAGCGATCGACCCGATCGCGCATTCGATCCCCGACTTCTTTAAGAAACCGGGGATCTGGGGGTTCTGTGTTTTCAGGTGGGCTTACTTATTTCGAGAGACTAGCGAGAATGCTTTCCATCTCAGAGAGCTCGACCGCCCCGGAGAAAGTTTTGCCGTTCATAATAAAAAATGGAGTGCCTTCAATGCCCAGTTGTTGAGCGAGTTGCACGTCTTTGGCAATGGCGGCTTCGGCAGCGGGGCTGTTGCGATCGGTGTTGAATTTATCTAACTTTAGATTGAGCTTTTGGGCGATCGATCCGTACAATGGCTCGCCTAACTCTTTCTGGTTTTCAAACAAAGCGCTGTAGTATTCCCAGAATTTGCCCTGCTGCCCTGCTGCCCAAGCTGCTTTAGCTGCTGGCAGCGCTTGAGGGTGAATTGAAGTCAAGGGAAAATGCTTGTAAGCTAAAGTAACTTTGTCCTGGTGTTTTGCCATAAACTGCTTGACAGTATCGTGAGCGCGCGCGCAAAACGGACATTGAAAGTCAGAGAATTCTAAAAGTACAATTTGCTGGGAAGGCGATCCCGTGCTGGGAGAATCCCCGATCGAAGATTTGGGATTAGTTGTCATGGACTGCAAAAATGACTGCTGCGCTGCTTTGAGAGACTGCTGCTGCTGTTGCTGGTACGCTTGTACCGAATCTAAAAGTGCTTGCGGGTTTTCGCGGATAATCTGCAAGACTTGCTCTTTCAACTTGGGATCGACTGGATTACCGCCGGCTGACTGGGCGGGGGTACAACCGATAAATACCAGGCAACCTGCGAGGAGTGCGGCAAAGCAGAAGGCTTGCTGGCTGCGGAGTTTTCGCCAAATAGTGGATACGTTCATCTTTTATTTCTCATTCACGGCAACACTTAATCCTACATTTAATTTTGCGGAGTGTCAGGTGTACCGCTGTTGACTGCTGTGCAGCTATTTTTAGCTTTGAGCAATAATTAGTAATTGGTAATCGGTAATTCGTAGTTGGTAATTGGCAATGGGTGTTAATCACCGCAACACCTACAAACTAAATAATTAAGATTTAAATCCTCGGGGTTTATTATAATATTATTTCCCCTCAAACGACCGCAATCAAACAAGTTTGTATAAAAGATAAAAAGATAAAAGGACGATCGCCCGGGCGATCGTCCTTTTATTTGCTGCACGTTGCATCAGCTTTGAAGCTTGTCTGAATCCGAGACTATTTCCGGTTGTTGAGCCATTTAGCAGCAACTATTCCCACAATACCCGCCACAATTGGATTGCCCAAAAACTTCATCAAACTCGGCTGTTCGGCCAGCACTTCTCGGAAAACATCCGGGTGATTGTGATAGGTAAACGAGGCCAGCTTGGTAACATCGTCAGCATTCATGCGGCTGGCGTGGTGGGTAGAAAGTCCTAGCTGTTTTTCCAAGGTGCGATCGTCCAATCCTCTCTTGCCCAAATGCTTGAAGAATTCGCGGGCCACGTCGTCGCGTTCGTTTGGCTTAATTTGGGCGATCGCCTTTTGCAATTCGGGTTCCAACTGCGCGGGCGGTAGCGAGTCGTGGTTCAGAGAACGCCCGAATAATTGTTTGCGCTGATCCGGCGAAGTTCTCTGAGCAAAATCGTCAAAATTTTCGTACTCTTCACCGGTTGTCTCCGGCATCATTTCTCGATCGCCCTTTGCCAAATCGCTCATGATTTGACTTTTGTAACTATCGCTGCTACTCATTTTAATTCTTATCCTCTCTCAACAACAGTTCAGTCTCAACTTGAGATTTTTTCGCTTTCAAAAAACTGCGGAATATTAAACCGCCACGCGGCTATAATTTAAGCTTGCTAACCAAATCAAGACTTGTATTCAATCTGATTTGATTGCTGGTCGTACTTGGCCGTCAAAATCAGTTTTTTGTCAGGAGCATAAACCAAAACACTTACATCCTGATTTGGAAAATTGTGGTGAAAACCTTGGGCTAAAGATTTTGCCAAATCTTTCACTTCAGTAGGGCGGACTTGCGGGGTAATTACAACTCCCAATTTGTTATTGTCGCGCACGTAAGCATCCTGAACCAGGCTCTTTGCCGTCTTTGTTACCCATTGACCAAAATCTTGACCTGCAACGGTATTGCCGCGTTCTAGCTGCGCGTAATAACCCTGGCTGCCACCAATTGCTACAGGTACATTAGTCGGTTGTTGAGCTGAAACGCTGGGCGCGCAGGCAGTAGTAACAGCCAGCATTAATACCAATAGTATGCCCGCAATTATTTTGCGACTCTGCTGCAATAAACTCACTTTTTTTCCTCCGTTCTGAAAACAATTTGAATAATTGAAAGGGTCAGGTTGCTCGACTCTTTCAATTACAGCAGAATCCACATTTATGAAGTACACCCGCCTATCGTGAGCTTCCCCGTAGGGACACGGCGAAAGCCTTTGTCCCTACACTTCACAAACCTGGACTACGCTTTAGTATTAGGCTCAGTCTAGTTTCTTTTTGAGCTCATCTTTTACATCTTCGATCGCGTGACCAGCTTCAGCTTGTGCCTGCTTGGCTTTGCCTTCTGCTTTATCCTTCGGATCTCCAGTAACCTTACCTATGGCTTCTTGAGCAGCGCCTTCGATGTTTTTGCCAGTTGCCTTTGCTCTATCTTCAACGCTCATGAGTTTCTCCTAATCTGTATCTAACGTGACGTTTTTTCACTTAAACTCATCATAGGAAACAAGGAGCTACGTTGCACTCTACCTGTAGGAAGAAAAAAGAAAGTTAGACCGCGAGCAGTGTACGGGATTTAGCGGAGTTAACGGAAGCCGGTTCGAGGGAAGATGGCAACGAAGCAGTGTAACGGATTCAACGGATAGGAATAGGGAATAGGGAATAGGGAATAGGGAATAGGGAATAGGGAATAAGGAATAGGGAAAAGTTTTTTTTCATTCCGGGATGGACTGCGACTTTGATACTTACCGGATTTTACAGTTTCAGCGGGCTGCCATGAAATATTTATATGAAAAAACTGGTGGATGGTCGCGGGTGCGTCCAAGACTGTTTTTTTCAACCCAAAATAATTGTAAAATTATAAATTTTTATCTACTTCTGTTTTCTGGTTTTTGCATTTAAAAGGGAGCTGTGGGCAAGACCGCATCTTACCCACAGCTACAAAAATCGGTATTAGTTTTAATCTAACTTGTGATGACACTCTCGATCTATTTTTTGCTGAAGTTCTTCTTTTAACTGTTCGACAGCCCGCATAGTTTGAGCATCTTCTTGTTTTTTCTGACACAGGGCTTTTTCTGTTTCCTCGCCCAGCAATGTCTCCTTGGATTTTGGTAGAGTGACTTCAATGTTGCTGGCAGTGGGAGTCGCGTTTTCTTGAATATTCATTAGTTTTTACCTATTGTTTGTTTGCAAAAAACTTATTGTTAACAAGGCTAATAAAAAGTTAACCTTATATCTATTATAACGGACATCACGGAGAGTATTGTAGGGTGCGTCAGCCCTTTCTCGTTTCCCTTGCCCAGTCAGTGTTCTAGCTGACGCACCCTACAGGTCTCGTTAGTGGTTTAAATGCGTAACAGTTTACTAAAAAGTTAACCTTATACCTATTATAACGGACATCACGGAGAGTTCCCTCTGCCTGAAGGGAGATAGGGGCTGGGGAAGAGTTTTAAGTTGGGAGTTTTACAGTAAGAGAAATGACGGATAATTCCATTGGCAGGAAGGGAGATATGGGAATGGGTAGAGTTTGCGAGATGGCTGGCTGACTCGCAAGGCGCGATCGGTGAATGAGTTGGGGAGAGGGAGGAGGGGAGGAAGAATTTTTATGCAGTGCGATCGCCGCAAGTACCTGCTGTCATTTGTTTGATGAGGCTGTTTCGACATCCGTAAGAGATCGAAAGAGAAATAGGCGGCTGGTTTAGTGCAGACTTAAGTCAGATGTAGCAGTTTGACCGTTAAGATCCACAGGGTGCAGCAATTGGCAAGTTTTGTGGCGATCGGGTTAAATAATCTGCTAAACAAGAGTTAGCATCAAGGCTAACTTCCTTGCGGATCGAACTAAAATTTTTGTTATTAGTAAAAATTATCTAAAACCCTATGGGAGCAAGCAGCAGTAACCCCCTCGAAGCAGCAGGCCCGACTCGTGAGCCGAAGCCTATCAAAATAGGCGTGTTGCATTCGCTGACGGGCACGATGTCCATCAGCGAAATTTCTGTTAAAGATGCGACGCTGTTGGCTGTTGAGGAAATTAATGCGGCGGGAGGGGTACTCGGACGCCCCTTGGAAGCGGTTATAGAAGATGGAGCCAGCGATTTGCAGACTTTTGCTCAAAAAGCTAAGCAATTGCTCTTAGAAGCGCAGGTGGCGGTGGTATTTGGCTGTTGGACTTCGGCGAGCCGCAAAGCTGTACTGCCGGCTTTTGAACACAGCAGCGGGTTGCTGTTTTATCCGGTGCAGTATGAAGGGCTAGAACAGTGTCCGAATATTTTCTACACTGGTGCTGCTCCGAACCAACAGATTGTACCTGGGGTGAATTACTTGCTGGCACAGGGGAAGCGGAAAATTTTTCTGTTGGGTTCGGATTATATCTTTCCCCGGACGGCAAATCTGATTGTGAAAGCTCAACTGGCGGCACTGGGGGGAGAGTTGGCGGGGGAAGTGTATTTGCCGCTGGGTTCTAAGGAAGTTGACGAGGCGATCGCACATATCTTAGCAGTGAAACCGGATGCTATTCTCAACACTCTCAACGGCGACAGCAATGTGGCTTTTTTCCAAAATTGGCGGGAAGCTGGCTTGAAACCGCAGGATTTGCCGGTGATGTCGGTCAGCGTAGCAGAAGAGGAAGTGCGGGCGATCGGGCCAGAAAATATTGCCGGACATTTGGTGGTTTGGAACTATTTTCAAACGGTGGATACACCGGAAAATCGGAAATTTGTCAAGGCTTATAAAGCCCGATACGGGGAAAATAGAGTCACGGATGACCCGATTGAATCTGCTTATTTCGGCGTTTACCTGTGGAAGCAAGCAGTAGAAAAAGCTGGTTCTACAGATGTGGTGAAA
This sequence comes from Microcoleus sp. A003_D6, assembly GCF_036702825.1. Lineage (NCBI taxonomy): Bacteria > Bacillati > Cyanobacteriota > Cyanophyceae > Oscillatoriales > Microcoleaceae > Microcoleus > Microcoleus sp. A003_D6. The sequence continues at coordinate 9,925 of NZ_JAUBWA010000053.1, forward strand.
GTCAGGGCGGCTGCTAAAAATATGGAGTTTGCAGCGCCTTCGGGCAAGGTCAAAATAGATGCCAAAACGCAGCATACCTGGAAAACAGTGCGGATTGGCAAGGTGAAGTCGGACGGTCAAATTGAGGAGATTTGGAATTCGGGCGCACAGGTGCAGCCAGATCCTTTTCTAAAAGCCTATCCTTGGGCGGCGGCACTTGCTCAGAGGCAGATTTCTCTGGGAACTCGGGCTTCTTTGATCGGGCTGTTTGTCATCTTGGTACTGATAACTTGGATGGCGGTGGGAGTCGGGTGGATTGGTGCTGTGGAAATGAAGAACTATTTGCTGGCAATAGAGGCTGCTTCGGCTCCGGCGGGGGTTCCCGAGGCAGCAATGGGGGTGCTGGTGCAGCAAACTCTATTGGTGGCGAGCCGCACTCAGCACTGGCTGCTGGGGGCTTTGGTTTTGAGTTCGATCGCGGGGATAGTGGGTTTTGTGTCGGTGTCGGCAATTATTCGGAATATCGGCTTGGTGCGGAAAACTGCTGAACTGATGGCGAGCGGTGATTTGACGGCTCGATCGCCTGTTGTTTCTAATGACGCGATCGGGGTGCTATCTTCTACTCTCAATACAATGGCTCAGCAAATTAGCAGTTTGCTCAACGGTTTGGAAGTGCGGCAGCGGCAGCTAGAGGAACGATCGGGCGAATTGGAAGTCGCTAAGAATGCTGCGGAAGCTGCCAACCGGGCGAAAAGCACTTTTTTGGCAAATATGACTCACGAGTTGCGGACGCCCTTGAATGCGATTATCGGCTACAGCGAGCTGCTGCAAGAAGAGGCGATCGAACTCGGCGAAGAAGAGTTTGTGATGGATTTGGCAAGCATTAATATGGCTGGCAAGCAGTTGCTCAGCATTATTAGTGACATCCTGGATATTTCTAAAATTGAAGCAGGAAAGATGACTCTTTTCTTGGAGACTTTTGAGGTGTTGAATTTGATCGAGCAGGTTGTAACTACTGTTCAACCCATGCTAGGGAAAAATGGCAACACTTTAATCGTCAATTGCGATCGCAATATTGGCACGATATACTCCGATTCGTCGAAGCTGCGGCAAGCGCTGTTGAATTTGGCGAGCAATGCTGCTAAGTTTACCGATAGAGGCAAAATTACGATTAATGTTTGGAAGGAAGAAGGGGAAGTTTTGCCGATCGACAATTCCGAAGAACTCCCGGCAGTTCGTTCTCGGTGTCAAAATCCTTCGATCGTGTTTCAAGTCACCGATACTGGCATCGGCATGACTGAGGATCAGGTGTCGAGACTGTTCGGAGCTTTCGCTCAAGCGGACGATTCCACTACCCGCAGGTACGGCGGCACCGGTTTGGGGCTGACAATTAGCCGGAAGTTTTGCCAGATGATGGGCGGGGACATTACGGTTGAGAGCGGGTTTGATTGCGGTTCTAGTTTTACGATCCGGTTGCCGGTTGCGGTTAAAAGCGAGAAAGAAGTTGCGCCCGATCGAGAAATCGCAGAAATTCAGGTCGAGTCTTCGCCTTCGGTAGAGTTAGAGACAAATGCAGCGGCGACAGAAGCGAAGCAAAAAGAAGTGCGATCGCAACCGCTGGATCTGCCCGATGCTGCTACTGTGCTGGTGATTGACGATGACCCGGATGCACGGGATTTAATCACCCGCTGCTTGTCGAAACAGGGATTTCGGGTGCGATCGTCGGCTAGCGGTCAAGCGGGGCTTCAGTTGGCGTCTGAGTTGCGGCCGGATGCGATTACTCTGGACGTGATGATGCCGAGTATGAACGGCTGGGCGGTGCTGTCGGCGTTGAAAGCCGATCCGGATTTGGCTGATATTCCGGTGATTATGTTGACTTTTTTGGACGACAAAAATCAGGGTTTGGAATTGGGAGCGGCGGAATATTTGGAGAAGCCGTTGGATTACAAGCGCTTTGCTGCTTTATTGAGCAAATATCAGCGAGCGAGAGATTAGTTATTAGTTATTGGTTATTAGTGGCAGATCAAACCAAGAAATAACAACAACTAACAACTAACAACTAACAACTTAATCTAAGAACCCCATTAATGTCGAGCTATCGTCAATTTCGTTTGAGGCAATGGGGCGGTTTCCTCCCATTGTGGAGTAAACTTCATCAATGTGCAGAGTGCTGATGCCAATAGGGCGGGCACCGGACATACTGAACATTTCGCTGACTTGCATGGCGCTAGAACCGATCGGGCGATTGCCGATTGTAGCAACCACTTCCAAGTCGCTGGATTCAACCGGGCGATTGCCTACAATGCCGTAGGTTTCGCTGAGGTGCAGGGTGCTAATGCCGATCGGGCGATTCCCCGACATCGAGACGGTCTCGCTGATGGTAAAATCGTCTGGGCCGACGGGGCGGTTGTCATGCATGAGTTGCGGCCGATAAAGTTGAATTCCTGTTGCTTTGGCATCCGTGGGTTCTGTCGCTTGGCTTTTGGAACTGCCTTTGCCGCGGCGGGCGATCGCTTTGCCTTTGCCTGTACCTGTGCTCCTCGTATCCATAATTCTTTTCCTCGTTTATTGCTGTTGATTGCTGGGTTCGGACAACTGCTTTTGTGGGCTTTCTGCTTTCTATTTGGGCCGATGATTAAAATAATATTACAAAGTCTAACTATTTTCTTAAAGAAATTGCAGAATATCTGGATTTTTGTTAAGATTTATGGGTAATAGCTACATTTTCCTATGGTAACTGCGGCAGCATCTTTTCAATTGCAAGCGCCCTTCCAGCCCACAGGCGACCAACCGCTAGCGATCGCCCAACTCGTCAAAGGCATCGAAGCGGGCGATCGATTTCAAACCTTACTCGGCGCCACAGGTACAGGCAAAACCTTCACCATTGCCTCGGCGATCGAAAAAATCGGCAGACCCACCTTAGTCCTAGCACACAACAAAACCCTGGCTGCCCAACTGTGCAACGAACTGCGTAATTTTTTCCCCAACAATGCAGTCGAATACTTTGTCAGTTATTACGACTACTACCAACCTGAAGCATACATCGCCGTCACCGATACTTTCATTGAGAAAACCGCAGCAATTAACGACGAGATAGATATGCTGCGGCACTCCGCCACGCGATCGCTCTTTGAACGCCGCGACGTAATTGTAGTTGCTTCAATTAGCTGCATCTACGGTTTGGGAATGCCGGCAGAATACCTGAAAGCGGCTATTCCTTTGCAAGTAGGAATGGAAGTAAACCAGCGACAAGTTTTGCGAGATTTAGTCAACGTCCAATACAGCCGCAATGATATAGATTTAGGCAGAGGCAAATTTCGCGTCAAAGGCGATGTTTTGGAAATCGGCCCCGCTTACGAAGATAGAATTATTCGCGTTGAATTCTTCGGTGACGAAATCGATGCCATTCGCTACGTTGACCCCGTAACAGGTAAAATTATCCAAAGTACAACCGCTTTAAATATTTATCCAGCCCGCCACTTTGTCACGGCAGAAGATAAATTAGAGGCAGCTTGCCAAGGAATAGAACTTGAATTAGAAGACCGACTGGCAGAATTTGAAAAACAGGGTAAACTATTAGAAGCTCAGCGAATAGAACAGCGCACCCGCTACGATTTGGAAATGCTGCGCGAGGTTGGATACTGCAACGGAGTAGAAAATTATTCGCGGCATTTAGCAGGCAGAAATGCCGGGGAACCGCCAGAATGTTTGATTGATTATTTCCCCAAAGATTGGATGTTGGTAATAGATGAATCCCACGTCACAGTCCCGCAAATTCGGGGGATGTACAACGGCGACCAAGCGCGGAAAAAAGTATTGATCGAACACGGTTTTCGCTTGCCCAGCGCCGCTGACAACCGCCCATTAAAAGCAGAGGAATTCTGGGCAAAAGAGAATCAGTGCATCTTTGTTTCTGCTACGCCTGGGGATTGGGAAATGGAGATATCTGAAGGCAGAGTTGCGGAGCAAGTAATTCGCCCTACCGGAGTAGTAGATCCGACAATTTTTGTGCGCCCGACGGAAGGACAAATTGACGATTTGTTGGGGGAAATTAAGGAGAGAGTAACTCGGGACGAGCGAGTTTTGGTGACGACTTTAACGAAGCGGATGGCGGAGGATTTAACCGAATATTTGCAGGAAAGGGGAATTAGAGTGCGGTATTTGCACTCGGAAATTCAGTCAATTCAACGCATCGAAATTATCCAAGATTTGCAGGATGGTAAGTTTGATGTATTGATTGGTGTTAACTTGCTGCGGGAAGGTTTGGATTTGCCGGAAGTTTCGCTGGTGGTAATTTTGGATGCGGATAAAGAGGGGTTTTTGCGATCGGGACGTTCGTTGATTCAAACGATTGGAAGGGCGGCGCGACACGTTCAGGGACAGGCTATTTTGTACGCGGATAATATGACGGATAGTATGGTTAAGGCGATCGACGAAACGGATCGACGCCGGGGGATTCAGCTAGCGTACAATAAGATGCACGGGATTACGCCGCAGCCGATCGCTAAAAAGCGATCTACTAACGCGATTTTGGCATTTTTGGATGTGTCGCGCAAGCTGAATTCTCAGCAGTTGGAGGAGGTTTACGAACAGGTGGACGAGTTATCTTTGGATGAGATTCCTCAGTTAATCGGGCGGTTGGAAATGCAGATGAAGGCGGCGGCTAAGAAGTTGGAGTTTGAGGAGGCGGGTAAGTTGCGCGATCGGATTAAGCATTTGCGGGATAAGCTATTGGGACATTGAAGCAAAAATATGACTGCACCCACTCGCTTTGAGTTTCCCATTGCTAAAGCGGAATATCTATTTAACCGCTTCAGTCAACCAGGAGTAGGCGGAGATAAGCAGAAATTCTGGCGAGAGGTGATGGGGTTTGAGTCACCGGAGGCAATTCGAGAAGCAATTCTCGCCCAAATCTCGCTAGATTTATTACATTCAGTAGGAGAGAATGACTATGGAGAACGCTACCAAGCTATTATTTTAATTAGAGGGCTTTCTGGGATATCTTGGCAAATCCGTACAGGCTGGATTGTGCTATTTGATGAAAATATTGCTAGATTTGTTACCGCAGTGCCTCAACGATTTGGGAGACAGCAATGAGCAAATTTCAGTTATTCGATGCAGTGAGTTTAACCGAACCCATCGCCCTCGCCGATGGCGGAATTGCGCCACCAGAAACAGCAGGGGCAATTGTTGAGATATTCAAAAACGGTGAAGCATATTTAGTCGAGTTATTTAGCGGATGGGTGAAAGCAGAAGTTGGCGGAGATTTTATTCCTGCAACTCAAGATGAACCCGAATCATTTATGGAAACTATCGGCGTTGAGACGGTTTATCCCCATCAGTTGCAATTAGTGAAATCTGCCCGCGAAATGATCGGAGTTCGAGAACAGTTAATGTCGGTTTTAGATAATTTACCTGACGAGTTAGTGGCAGAAGTCCGCGACTTTGCTGAGTTTTTGGAGCAAAAACAAATTAAAGTCGGCGGTTGAAACCGCGTCTATACAAGCAAAACCCGCCGACGCGGGTTGAAGAATGCGTGGTTGAGACTTTTTGGGAGAAAGTGCGATCGCCCTTTACCATTGTCCTATTTTTTGGAAGGGAAGGGCGATCGTACTTTTTACCAGCTTCCTAGTCTGTCGGCTGCATATTCGCGATCGGATAAGTTTTTGTCTGAGCGCTAATCATCAGAAAGGTTACATAGCTATTGAGCTTGTCCATAGTCAGCTATGAATTTGGAAATTTTGTCATTACTCTGGCCGCCAAAGTCTGGCGGGTTAAGTATGCCCCTGGCTTTGACTACATCTTGGGCTTTGGCAATCAGTTCAAGCCTTTCCTGATTCAAGTCATCTATTTTCTGGGGTTTCTGTGCTTGAACATTTGGAGCAAGCTCAGAAATCATACGGAGTATCTCCCAGCCATGAGGATGATCGAGAACCTTTTCTAGCAGCGATCGCGCATGATTTTGTGGTATCATGATTTTGAATTAATTAAAGAACACCAAGAATCTTTTGAACGGCTTGATACAGGTCAGTGCAGCCGCTTCAAGATTCACTATTAAACCAGAACGCCCTTATGACTTGCAGGTCTGAGGGGCGTTATTTATTATTTTTAACCGTTTTCCGGCCAATTGTCAAGTCTTTTTTGGATATTTCTCAGCAAAAATCAGGGATTGAAACTGAGTATTATCGCGGTATCGTATCCTGTTATTCCAAGCAGCATAGGAGAGTTTTGTACTAAACCACATTAATACTTGTGTAATGCATTAATACTTGTGTAATGCATTAATACTTGTGTAATGCATTAATACTTGTGTAATGCATTAATACTTGTGTAATGC
>NZ_JAUBWA010000053.1:16340-47308 GCF_036702825.1 Microcoleus sp. A003_D6
ATTAATACTTTTGTACTACATTAATACTTGTGTAATGCATTAATACTTTTGTACTAAACTACATTGATACTTTTGTACTAAAAAAAGTGAGTTTTATTTACGATCGCCCCTACCGATCGACACTATCCAAGTCAACAAGCGATTTGGGAGACAGCAATGAGCAAATTTCAGTTATTCGATGCAGTGAGTTTAACCGAACCCATCGCCCAAAACATACTCTTTCATTGTGGTACGGGCGAGACGCCCGTACATCATCTGCGGTTAAAATATTCATTGACAACAAAAAGTGCGCTCGCCTCCCAGCGGTGGGAATGGATGTTAAACAAGGTTAAAATATTAATTGGCAACAAAAAGACCGATCGCCCAAACCACCACCCAAACCAACTACTTGCCTAATACCACAGCATCCGTACTGCTAGCAAAAGCCGGACGAATAAACTCCTCCTTCTCGGAGGCTGTGATGTAACCCTTATCTACAGCTAGCTGCATCACTTCCTGAAGAAAACCTCTCAGCGCATCTAATACTTGAGTGCGATCGAATTCAAAATGCTTTTCCCAGCAGGAAGTCCCAAACTTGCTCAAAGTACAGCTAATGCGATCGTCTGTGGGTACTAACTTGATAGTTAGCGTACAACTTTCAGCAAAATCTATTTCTATTGGCTTACCTTGTGACAGTTTCCTAATTTGTTCAGGCAGATTATCGTCCAAAATCATACAGATATCAGGATCTAAAAATACCTGTATTCTCTCATCACCTATTTCTATTGATACTGTATGGTCGTACTCAAAACAAAAACGCCGGATAGCCATTTCAAAATGAGTAAGTTCTCCCAATGGATCTTCGGGAGGATCTGCGTAATTTTCTAAAAAACGTTCTCCTAACTGAAAATAAAATTTTTGATTGTTATTCATACTCGCTCCTCCTAATATTAAAAAAGTGGTAAGTTGGGTTTCGTGGCCTCAACCCAACCTACTAATATCTAATCTGGGTAAAAATTTCCCTCTGTCTCTTAGTCCGCGAAGGCGGACTTTGTGTGTATAGAAGCGGTTTCAACCGCCGAGATATCTTACGGTGTCGGATTCGGATACTTAGCGTGCACCGCATCGATTTCCGCTACAATCTCCCGATCCAAATTCACCTCCAAACTACCGATATTTTCCTGCAACTGTTCGAGGCTGGTTGCACCGATAATAGTGCTAGTTACAAACCAGCGCGATCGCACATACGACAAAGCCATCTGCGCCGGACTTATCCCATGTTTCCCCGCAATCTCAACATACGCTTTCACCGCATCATTCAGATTAGTTTTATCGTAACGCTGACCAAATCCCGCAAATAAAGCCAACCTAGAATTTTCGGGAATTCCATTCAAGTATTTACCCGTTAACAGCCCAAATCCCAAAGGACTGTAAGCCATCAATCCCACATTCTTAAAGCGGCAAGTTTCTGCCAAATTTAGGTGAAATGTCCGATTGCTCAAACTGAAAGCATTCTGAATCGAAACAACTTTCGGCAATCCGTGTTTTTCCGCCAACGTGCAGAACTCGCAAACTCCCCAAGGCGTCTCGTTACTCAAACCCAAATAGCGGATTTTCCCAGCTTTAATCAAGTCAGCAAATACCTCTAACTGTTCCAAAATCGGTACAGTTTCGTGCTCTTGAGCGATGTCGTAATCCGGCGCGCCAAATAGCGGCACATAGCGATCGGGCCAGTGGATCTGATACAGGTCGATATAGTCGGTTTGCAGGCGCTTCAGGCTGTCATTCAGGGCTTTTTCGACATTTGGGCGATCGATCTGATTTTTCCCTTCCCGAATCCACTTTAATCGAGTGCTTCTCCCCGCCACTTTAGTCGCTATAATGACTTTATCCCGCTGCTGTTTCGCCAACCATTCCCCGATATATTCCTCTGTTTTTCCCTGAGTTTCCGGTTTTCCCGGCACAGGATACATTTCTGCCGTATCGATAAAGTTGATTCCTCGGGAAATTGCCAAATCGAGCTGTTGGCCCGCTTCCTCAACGGTGTTCTGCTGGCCGTAAGTCATCGTACCCAAACAGATTTCAGATACTGATAAATCGCTGTCGCCCAGTTTTTTGTATTCCATGAGTTTGATTACTGGAAAAATATCTGATTCTATATTACAGAAAAACCTTGATTTAATTGACAACTCCAGAAAAGTGCGATCTGCTTTCTCCTCTCTTCCTCTTTTCCTCTGCGCTCTCTGCGCCCTCTGCGGTTAAAAAAAATAAAAAATATCCGCACTTAAATGTTAATATAAATAATTCGTATTCCTCTGATGTATGAGTAACCGTCCGCCCAAAGTTCCCTTTGTAAATCTCTCCCTGCAACACCAACCAATCCAATCCCAAATAGCAGAAGCAATTGGAAAAATTATCCAGGAAGGAGACTTTATTTTAGGCCAAGCAGTCGCCGAATTTGAAACAGCATTTTCAGCAGCTTCTGGAGTAAAATACGGCGTAGGAGTGGCTTGCGGAACAGATGCGATCGCTCTGGGACTCCAAGCTTGCGGCATTAATCCGGGCGACGAAATTATTATACCCGCTAACACTTTTATCGCCACCGCGATCGCCGTCCTCGAAGCCAAAGCTATACCTATTCTTGTAGATTGCGACCCGGAAACCGCCCTGATTGACCTCACAGCAGCCGAAACAGCAGTTACCTCGAAAACTAAAGCAATTATCCCCGTACACCTCTACGGTCAAATGGTATCGCCCGGGCAGCTTTTAGATTTTGCCAAGCGCCACGATTCGATCGTATTTGAAGATGCCGCCCAAGCGCACTTAGCCGAAAGAGAAGGATACCGCGCGGGTTCCATTGGTAAAGCAGCAGCCTTTAGCTTTTATCCCAGCAAAAACCTCGGTTCTTTTGGCGACGGCGGGATGTTAATTACTAACGATGCAGATATCGCAGAAAAAATGCGAACTCTCCGCAATTACGGAGCACCAAGCAAATATTTGCACACAGAAATCGGTACCAACAGCCGCCTCGACAATTTGCAAGCCGCGGTGCTCAATGTGAAATTGCCTTACTTAGAAAAATGGAATCGCGATCGCACCGAGGCCGCCCAATACTACAATACTCTACTAGAACCCCTAAAACACAAAGGTATTGTACCGATCGCCAACCACAGCAGCAGCGGTCACATTTATCACCTCTATGTGATTCGAGTTACTGAGAAAAGCCCCATTAACCGCAACACCCTTCACGAAAAACTCGCCCGAGACGGCATTCAAACAGGTATACACTATCCCGTACCTTGCCACCTGCAACCCGCCTACCAAAACTTAGGCAATCCCGGCGACTTCCCCCGCGCCGAAACCCTGTGCCAACAAATTTTATCATTGCCAATGTATCCCGGATTGAGCAATACTCAGATCGAGCAGGTGGTAAGGGCGATCGAACGATCGTTGAATAGTTAATTGTTCCCAAAAGTTAGGCTTGGGGTATTTTAATAGACCTCTTGCAAAAATAACTAGGACGGGCTCTCCGGCCCATCCCACAAAATTTTTTTTCTTGTGGAACGGGCATCTTGCCCGTTCCAGAATTTGATTAAAAGGATTTTTGCAAGAGGTCTAATCTGTAAAGACGCGGTTCTAAAAGCGTTTGAGTTGGAAATTAACAAATCTTTAACTCACAGTTCAAAACCGCTTTCGCGTGGCGAATCCAGCGCAGCAATCTCAAAACTTCTCAAACCATGCACATCCAGCGCAGAATTCGCATTGTTCTCAAGCGATACCTCATCGGGGAAGGTATCACAGTGCTCCTAGTGCTGCTGTACGCCCCCCTGATAGTACACTGGTACGACGGCTGGTTCAACAAAAACATCAGCATCGAACACGAATATTTCAGCCACGGACTAATTGGTTTGCCCTACGCGGCTTATATTGCTTGGATGAACCGAAAGTCCTGGCGCAGCTTGCCCAACTCACCGCATCCTTTGGGAGGCTTTTTGCTGATACTAGCAACGCTTTTTTATCTGAGTCGGTTGAGCGATTTGGTAAATTTATCCCTGCCAGTAATGCTGGCCAGCATTTGCTTATCTTTAAAAGGAATTTCCGGCTTAAAATTGCAGGCGATGCCACTTTTATTCGTATTTCTCGCCTCACCAAACCACCTTCCTTACCTCATAGAACCCTACGCCTTACCGTTGCAGCACTTCATTGCTGAAATATCAGGCTTGATATTAATTAAGGTTGGTCTCAACGTGAGAGTGGAAACAATTTATCTCTACGTAAACGATCGCATTGTAGAAGTTGCTCCCCACTGTGCAGGCTTAAAAATGCTGTTTACCAGTCTTTATGTCAGCTTAATTCTGCTGGATTGGACAGGAGTTTGGAGTTCCCACAAAAGAAGCATTTTGTTTTTAGCAAGTACATCCATTCTTAGCATCACTTCTAACATTTTCCGCAACACTTTGCTAACTTACTTTCACGGAACCGAGAGAGAGAAGCTTTTTACTTGGCTGCACGCCGGATGGGGCGGAGACTTGTATTCTGCTTGTATACTAGGCTTATTGGTACTTATCCTCAACGGGATGGAAAAGTATTTCCCAAGCCAGTCTGTAAATTAGTGAAACAAATGATTTCAGCACGGAAACTACTGCGGCGGTACCAATTATCTAAAATTGTGGTACTGGTGTTTTTGCTGGTACTGGTTGGAGTAGTAGCAATTCCCGGCTACGCGACGGGAAGGTGGCCTTGGACAAACCCGCCCCCCGTTGCAAACCTCAAGCAATTGAGAAGTTTGCGCCAACACGGGATGACACTTCCCGGCTGGGAGGTGAGCCGCGTCCAGAATAACGTCCAAATAGGCGGTCACAGGTGGTTAGTTGAAGAAATTAAAAACGATCGAACAATTGCCATTTTATTGCTGTTGCCTCAAAATGGCCCAAAAGATCAGCCCCAGGTAGAATGGCTCGATATCGATGGATTTCACCGGTGGCAAACAGATTCTCATCGCACTTTGAGGTTTACAGTAAAATTAGCGCCCATACCCGACAAGCCGCCGCCTAATGTCGAGGCCCGGTTTTTCCGAAGCTGGACTGCCCAACAAACTTTTGCTGTCGTGCAGTGGTACGCTTGGCCTAACGGGGGTTCTCCAGCAACCAGCCGCTGGTTTTGGGAAGACAGCATTGCTAGACTGTCAAACCGCCGCGCCTCTTGGGTTGCTGTCAGTATCATCGTTCCCGTTAAACCGCAAGAGGACATTAAGATAGTTGAACCGTTGCTGGAATCTCTCGGCCAAACTGTTCAGGCTAAATTAATAGCAGAAACTTTTCGTTTGAGTAAGTAGGTAGGTGCAAATAAATCGGCTTGCGGGGTGGGCGGGTTTTGCCACAATAAACTGCCTCACAGTAAATATCCTGGTTCAACCCGCCCCTTGTATCTTATTGTTTTTTCGCGCCGCTCTATTTAGTATTGTAGGGTGCCACGGCTCCTTTCTCGTTTCCCTTGTAAGCGTAAGTGTTCGCTTCTGACGCACCCTACAGGCCTCGCCCGGTGGTTTAAATGCGTAACAGCTTATCTTATTGTTTTTTCGCGCCGCTCTATTTAGATGAAACTTAAAAGTCAGCGAATTATTCAAAATATTACTCTTTTTTATCCTCTCAAAATGCGGGAAAAATTCACAATTAAAAATCGCGTCGCTTTTTCCTTGGCAAGCCTGTATTCAACTGCTTGGACTCTATCTTTTACTGCTGTATTCTGGGGTTTTAACTGCAAAGTTTTTCCAGAAACGGCTTTAGCTCAATCTGTTGTTCCAAGAGACGACCGGCAGAGTCCGCCGCCACCGCCACTGCGCGTACCGCCACCGCCGCCTGCCAATTTCAATCGGGAAATTAACCCAGCTTTTCGGAATCGGCCCTACCGCCTGGGCCCGGGAGACCAGATTTCTGTTCAAGTTCAGCGCTTCCCCGAGCTAGGTTTTACAGGTGCAATCAGCCCTGAAGGGGTAATTGTACTGCCGCTAATCGGAACAGTAAATGTGCGGGGTCTTACCGTAGAAGAATCACAGCAGCGCCTCCGGGAGCGCTTTGCCCAATTTATCAAAAATCCTCAAGTCTCGGCTGCTTTGCTGGTTCAGCGCCCCGTAGTAGTGACGGTGACGGGGGAAGTGGCGAGACCGGGTTTTTATCCGCTGCAAACTCCCCAGCTTCCGGCGGCTCTGGCGGCTGCTGCTGGGACTACTCCTACGGCCGAACTGCGGGCGGTGCGGGTGCGGCGGACTTTGCCGGGAGGTGGTGTCGCGGAGCAAGTTGTTGATATTTTGACACCGCTGCAAACTGGTATTGCTGGGCCGGATTTGCGTTTGGAAGATGGAGATGCGATCGTTGTACCGTATCAACAGGTTACGCCCGATCGCAAGTCCGATCGAGATTTAGCATCCCGGTACAGCCTCGCTGCTGCCGCTGTCCCCGTCCAAGTCACTGTCACCGGAGAAGTCAGCAAACCCGGTTTTTATACGCTTCCGGCGGGTTCTGGTCGAATTTCGGCTGCTTTGACCATCGCGGGGGGAGTCACGGGAAAAGCCGATTTGCGGGAGGTGCGAGTGCGGCGGACGCTGATGGACGGCTCGTCGGTGGAGGAACCAATCGACCTCTACACTCCCCTAGCAAAGGCTAACGATTTGTTCGATTTTCCTTTGGCCTCGGGAGATGTGATTGTCATCCCGGAATTGGATGCTAGTACCAAAAACCTAGACTACGATAAAGCTCTGGTTTCGCGGTCTACTCTGATTAAGCCCAGGATCTACGTTCGAGTTTTGAGTTACGCTAGTGGTGGTTTGACCTCGTTCTACCTAGAAAATGGCAGCAAGTTTTTGGATGCTATCAACAACTTGCCTGTTAATCTTGCTGATTTGCGGAAAATGGCTTTGATTCGGTTCGACCAAAAGCAAGGTAGAGCAATCAACCGAAAGATAGATGCTAAAGCTGCTTTGGAGGGCAATGTTTCTCAGAACCCGATGCTGGAAGATAATGATGTGATTGTGATTGGTCGGAATCTGGTAGAGCGCGTTGGTTATGTAATCAATACTTTTACTCGACCGTTCCGCGATACTTTGGGATTTATTCTGTTCTTCGATCAGTTGAGAAATGGGGTGACAAATCTGTTCGGCCCGTCATCTAATGATAATAATAATAATAGGTAGTCATTAGTCAGCAGTCAGCAGTCATTAGTCAGCAGTTACGCATTTAAAATAGTATTGTAGGGTGCGTCAGCCCTTTCTCGTTTCCCTTGCCTAGCAAGTGTTCTAGCTGACGCACCCTACAGGCCTCGTTAGTGGTTTAAATGCGTAACAGCTTAGTCATTAGTCAGCAGTCATTAGTCAGCAGTTATTAGTCATTAGCGGGAGAACTATGCGGAGAGTAAAAAGCGTTTTTGTATTAGTGCGATCGTCTCAAATGGCTGATATATAAGCGCGAGCAAAAACTCTTGCTCGCACTAATACAACAGCTTGTACACAGATGCTCCGCTCATTAGTTATGATTTCTCGTTAGCAATCTAAAATCTAAAATCTAAAATCTAAAATCGTTATGACTTTATCAGTTGTTAAACGTTATTTAATTGCTTTCGACCAATACAAGTGGGTGGGACTGGCTACTCTGGCGGCGACTGTGGGCGTGTCGGGAGTAGTGGCTTTGCAGCCAACTCCGCCGCCAGTTTACGTTGCCGCAGGTACGCTGGCTTACCGCAGACCGAGCGTGATTTTTTCATCGACTACTACTAAAATTCAACAGGAAGGACAAGAAATAACTAAAGATATGCTGTTGGATACAAGGGTGGTTGAAGCAGCAGCAAAAAAAGTAAATGTTTCTGCTAAAAAGCTGGCAGACAACGTGCAGGTAAAGATGCCGAGCAAGAATAATGACCCGAGCGCTTTGATTCAAGTATTGTACAAAAATGCCGATCGCAAAAAAGCAGAAGCGGTAGTAGAGGCGCTGATGAAGGAAATGGTGGCTCGCAGCCAAACTATTAATACTTCTAGACTGCGAGAAACGATCGGCCAAATTAACATCCGCTTGCCGAAAGTAACACAGGAACTTAGAGAGACGGAAGAAAAACTTGAAGCTTACGAAAAACGAGAAGGAACTGCAATTTTAGCAGCTCAGAGCGGTGTACTGCCGCAAGCGATTACCAACAGCCAACAGCAGCAGCGGCAACTCCGCTTGCAGTTGGGAGGAATTCAAGCTCAAATTAACAGTTTGCAAGAGCGCTTGGGATTGAATGTGGAGCAAGCTTACGTCGCTCAAGCACTCTCTGCCGATCCAATTATTGCACAACTGCGAGTGCAACTGTTTTCGATCGAATCTCAGCTCAAAATTCTCCGCAGCGACTTGCAGGAGGAACACCCGAAAATTGTAGAATTGCTCAAGCAAAAACAAGCTTTTGAGCAGCAGTTGCAGCAGCGACAGTCGGAGGTGCTCGGCGGTAACGGGGTGGCGGCTCCGCTCAGAAGTGCCGATCGAATTCGAGTAGACTCTTCTTTAGACCCGGCCAGACAGCAGCTAGCTCAAAGTTTGATTGCTTTGCAAACGCAGCGGGATACGGCGCAACAGCAACTCAAAGGAGTCGAAACAACTGAACAGCAATTGCGCCTGGAACACGCGAGAATCCCCAACAAGCAGTTAGAACAAGCGCGGTTGGCCCAGCAAGTAGCGCTGAAAAAATCTCTCTACGATAAGATGCAGTCGGCTTTGGTAGATGCTGAGGCGGCGGTAGCTGAGACAACGGGGAGTTTGACAATCGCCCAACTTCCCAAAACTGATGATGTGGAGTCAAGCAAGAGAGGTTTGCCTGTTATGCTGGCGGTGGGAGGATTTGTGGGATTGCTGCTGGGCGGGGGGTTGATATTTTTGTTGGGGATGCTCAACGGCAAGTTTTACAGTTGGGAAGAAGTGCGGGCGGCTTTGGTGGAAAAAGAGGTGCCGATACTGGGAGTTTTGCCTGAAGTGATTGTGTTTGATTCCTATGGGGATGAGATGCCTTTGGCGCTAGAACCAAATTCTCCCTATTTGGAATTTTACGAGCGGTTGCGCACTAATTTGCGCCGGATCGGGGACAAACCGGTGAAGGTGGTGTTGCTGACTTCGGCGGCGCCTTTGGAGGGGAAAAGTTTTAGCGCTTACAATTTGGCAATTGCGTCGGCTCGATCGGGTAAACGGACTTTGTTAATTGAAGCAGATTTGCGATCGGCTTCTAACGTGGAATCTTTGAAAATCGCCGCCGATCCTCTGGCGGCGGTGGAACCTTTGCACTATTACGGCAATATGAGCGAGTGCGTCCTTTTGGTTCCAGAGGTAGAGAACCTATACGTGGTGCCGAGTCCGGGCTTTTTGCGGCAGGCCTCCGCCGTACTCGAATCGAGCGAAATGCGGAGGTTGTTTGAGGATGTTCGCAACCGCTTTGATTTTGTGGTTGTGGATTCTCCGGCGCTGAGCGAGTGCAACGATGCGCTGACGCTGGAACCGTACACGGACGGTATGATTTTGGTGGCGCGGCCTGGTTACACTTTGTCTAGTATGTTGTCTGAGGCTGCCGATCAGTTGCTGGAATCTGATGACGAGGATTCGCATAAATCCGGGCCGCGGCTGTTGGGAGCGATTATTAACGGTGCTGATATTGCGGTGAAGTTCCGCAATGATATTGATATTGATGAATTGGAGTTGCCTTTGAGTGCGATCGCCGATCGGGCGATCGAAGTGCGATCGAGGCAATTACCGCAGCACTCAAAGCCTAAAAACAAGGCTATTAATAGTAAATTGAGATAATTTATAGCCTTTCTCAGAAAGATGAGGTACGACTGGGCATAGGGCATAGGGCATAGGGCATAGGGCATAGGGCATACCTCACTTTTTTGAGAACCGCTATATGTGGCTTGATTCTTCTAAAGCAATCCTCAATCAAATGTTAATATTTTGTAGGTGCAACCTAAGCAGCTTAAGCCGAAAACACTTTTAACAGCCAGTCGATTTTAGATTTTAGATTTTAGATTTTAGAATCGACTCCACAGATGAATCTGGGAGGCTGAACTTTGGTCTAAAATTTTGCGATCGGGGCGACTCCTGTCTTCAAGCAAGTATCCGTTTTTGGGCGAGTTCAACAGTCAACAGTCTGTCGATTTTAGATTTTAGATTTTAGATTTTAGATTGAAAAATTGACTCCATAGATGAATCTGGGAGGTGGAAATTAGGTCTAAAATTTTTCACTGGTCAACCGTCAACAGTCAACCGTCAACCGTCAACAGTCATTACTTGAAAATGTGTAGATCGCACTATTGATTCGATTCGGGGCGTTTGGAGTGTTTTTTCTGGATAAACTGTTCCAAATCGGCGATCGCATCTTCAAAATCCGACAAATTAATTTTCGCAGGTCTAGTCTTCTTCGGCGGAATCGAAGACTGACTCGAAGACTTAGCCGGAGGCGGTGGAGATTTAGGCTGTGCAGCTTGAGTGCTGTTCGATTCTATAGAATCAAACAATTCATCCAGGGACTCAAAAAATGATTGAGCCGAGGCCCGGCGTAAATCTTTCTGGTCGTCGTCATCCGTCATAAGCCACTCCATAGGGTCTAAAATTTGCCAACAAACTCTGCCCGCCCCCGGCGCGTGCAGACATGAAAACCCGACTAAAACAAGCAGGCGCACACAATTTAACCGGACGGTGGAATGCCTGCTGCTGAACTTGCTGCCCCTATAAAACCTGTAGCGGGCATTGTCAGCCTTCAAACTATATTTAACTCTACACCCGCCTACTGAGAGATTTGAGACTTGGTGCAGACCCAGCTCAAAATCCTTGACCCTGAAAAAATCTCAGTTACGGCTCTTTCGTTGTCTAATTAACCCTAGTCTAGTCGAGAATAAGGAGACAGGACTTATGCAAATATTACCGCTGTTCAAGGGTTGCGATGGCAACGCGCCACCTCGAAAGGACCCAGAGACGGTGTTTTTTGCTTGATTCCTAAGATTTCAAAGGCATTAGGAGATTTTAAGGTGACTCAGGGATTTGATTACGATTTAGCAATTATCGGCGCTGGCGTGGGCGGACACGGGGCGGCCATACACGCGGTTAGCTGCGGGCTGAAAGTGGCAATTATCGAAGCGGGCGAAATGGGGGGGACTTGCGTCAACCGCGGCTGCATTCCCTCTAAGGCGCTGTTGGCGGCTTCGGGGCGGGTGCGAGATTTGCGGAATGCCCACCACCTGAAGACTTTGGGAATTCAGTTGGGGAGTGTGGATTTCGATCGCGGGGCGATCGCCAATCACGCTAACACTATTGTTAGCAAACTTCGCGGCGACTTGACCAACAGCCTCAAACGTTTGAACGTCGATATTATCCAAGGTTGGGGCAAAATCACCGGTTCTCAAAAAATTGCGATCGAAACCGATAAAGGCGAGAAAACTATTACCGCCAAGGATATTATTCTCGCCCCCGGTTCGATTCCCTTCGTCCCCCCTGGGATAGAAATTGACGGCAAAACTGTATTTACCAGCGACGATGCTGTTAGATTGGAATCGCTGCCGAAGTGGATCGCAATTATTGGCAGTGGCTATATCGGCTTGGAGTTTTCCGATATTTACACCGCACTGGGCTGTGAAATTACGATGATTGAAGCTCTAGATCAATTGATGCCGACTTTTGACCCGGATATTGCTAAATTAGCAGAACGAGTGTTAATTGCACCCCGCGATATTGAAACAAAAGTTGGGTTGTTGGCGAAAAAGATTATTCCTGGTTCGCCGGTAATTATTGAATTAGCTGATTTCAAAACTAAGGAAGTTGTCGAAGTTTTGGAAGTTGACGCTTGTTTGGTAGCAACTGGTCGGGTTCCGGTGAGCAAGAATTTGGGGTTAGAAACTGTTGGCGTGGAAACGATGCGCGGTTATATCCCAGTTAACGATAAGATGCAGGTTTTGGCGGTGGGAGAACCGGTGCAAAATTTGTGGGCGATCGGCGATGTTAATGGCAAGATGATGTTAGCGCATTCTGCGTCTGCTCAGGGAATTGCTGCGGTGGAAAATATTTGCGGGCGATCGCGCGAAGTTGACTATTTGAGTATCCCGGCGGCGGCGTTTACTCACCCGGAAATTAGCTATGTGGGGATGACGGAACCTGCGGCGAAGGAGTTAGGAAAAACTGAAGGGTTTGAGGTCGGTTCTGTCAAGAGTTATTTTAAGGGAAATTCTAAGGCTATTGCGGAGGGTGAAACCGACGGTATGGCTAAGGTGATTTACCGGAAAGATACTGGGGAGTTGTTGGGAGTTCACATTTTCGGTTTGCACGCTTCGGATTTGATTCAGGAGGCGGCAAATGCGATCGCCCAGCGCGATTCTGTGAACACTTTAGCATTCCGAGTTCACACGCACCCGACGCTTTCGGAAGTGTTGGATGAGGCGTTTAAACGGGCGGCTGGGGCTGCGGGCGGTCATTAGTTTGGGCGGTGTCCCGATTAGTGTCAACTTAAGTCTAAACCCTGGAAAAATCACGTTTGCATCCCAGTCTCGATCCCCCTAAATCCCCCTTCTTAAGGGGGACTTTGAAATCGATTTCCTGGATTTTTGACAGGTCTTTTGGAATCCATTTGCCCCTTTTTGAACAGGGCTTTGAATGCTCTTGTCCCCCCCTTCTTAAGGGGGGCTAGGCAGGGTGGTTTTATTGTGGGGAGAAGAAATCTGAAACGACAGAAAGCACCACTCAAAGCTCGCGTCTGGGACGCAACTGTTATATTAATAAAGGTACGTAGTTGGGCTTTAGCCCTCTTTCTATATACGTCTCAAGAGGGCTAAAGCCCAACTACGTACCTATTTCTAGGATGACAATTAATCCACCCTGCTTCTTAAGGGGGGCTAGGGGGGATCGAAAGCCTGTGGGAGCAACAGGAGACTGGTACTATGTTTGACGTGTTTGTTGACACCAATGCGCGATCGCGATCGCCCGTTTTTGAGAATTGTGTTTAAATGGAACTAAATCAGCGAAAAGAACAATTTAGTAAAGCTTACGTCCGTGCTGTGGCAGCAGTGGCTGGCTGTTCGGTAGATCAACCAGAAAATGATTATGATAGCGTTGACCTCTGTATCAAGGCTGTCGATCGCGATCCAGTGCAGCCGCACCGCCTCGAATTGCAGTTAAAATGTACATCAAGAGATGTACTCAATGCCCAATGTGTTAGATATCCGCTCAATGTCAAAAATTACAACGACTTGAGAGTGACTGCCTTTATTCCCCGCCTGCTAGTTGTGGTTTTAGTGCCTGAAAATATCGGGGAATGGATACAACAGTCAGAACAGGAAATGTTGCTCAGACATTGTGCCTACTGGTTATCTTTGCGGGGAATGCCGGAAACTCAAAATATTAGTCGCGTGACTGTTGAGTTGCCCCGCAGCAATCAGTTTACAGCAGAGGCTCTACAGTCCATTATGCAGCGCATTAGCCAAGGAGATATCCCATGAAAGTAACTGTACGGGATTTTGAAGTTTTTAATAGTTTAGATGTGAATGTAATCATAGCATATTTACAAAAACATGGCTGGCAAGAACACAGCCGAATTTATGATAATAAAGGGGCGATTTGGGTGAAGAAAAATGATGCGGGAGAGGTGTTTGATATCGGATTGCCTCTGACGCGGGAGTTTGCGGATTATCCAGCTAGGATGGGAGATGCTGTCAAAAAGCTAGAACTGACAGAAAATCGCTCCCAATTAGAGATTTTAAGCGATTTAATTACTTCGTTAGACAATACTGAGATTCAGGGATTTGTTGTAAAAGTTGATCGGGAAGCAGGGGAGGAAATTGCTAAGGTTGCGATGATGGGATTTGTGGTGGGTAAGTTGCGAAAAATCTATCTCGAATTGCAAGAAAATGATGGCAATTTGGCACTGAAAGCTTATCAGGAAAGAATTCCGGTCACTTGCGGCGGCGATTTTGTCAAAGAAGGCGGATATTTTGCTGGTAAAAATCTGCGCGATTTTGCTTTGATAGCCTCGGAATAAGGGAAATGAGCTAAAAGTGCTTCGCGTTTATTTAGGGCGGCGGTAGAATTACAATCGAATTTTCAGCTAATTCGAGAAATTCTTCAGCTTGGGCGATCGATTGTGCGGCTTGATCGTTGGTAACGGCATCAAGTTCGCCGTAATCTCCAGCATTTCGCAATTCCTGAGCTCTGATGAGGTATTGGTGAAACTTAACAGGAACTCTTCCTGTACGAGCAAATTCTCGGCCAAAGGCACTAATGACTGCGGAATGTTTAGAAAAAGATAACCCTTCACCTTCTAAAAATGCTTCGGCAATATAAAACATAGTGTAGTAGGCGCGAGAGGCTGCATAATCAGGGTATTCGCCATCTAACATTAACTTTGCCGCTGAAAGGCTTTGACGGGCTTTAGCGAGTAAGTTTAATTGAGCGGATGTCATATTAAAATTCCCTCTTTACGGATATTTCTGAGTAAAGGGCCTTGATAATTAGTGAATTTTTCTTCATTCATAAACTGGCAGCTAATCACTTCATCATTTTGGAGCGACAAATCTGCTACAATCTTAAGAGTTCTATCAATTTCTTCGCCCGCTTGAACTGGCGCTTTCAAAACTACTAAAACATCTATATCTGACTCTGGATGTGCATCACCTCGCGCTTGGGAACCGTAGAGCACCATTTGGATGAGACGATCGCCGTAAAGTTGCTCGAAGTGCGATCGCAGTTGCATCAGTATGTTCTTAAGTTTATCGTTAATGTTCATATTTTTTGTTGTAAATGAGATGAATGGTTGCAATGGCAAACTTGGTACGCACCTTAGTACAGGAGAAAGTGGTATGGTACAGTATCCGAAAATGAGAGAGGAGTTGTTAGAAACTCTCCGCAGTTTGGCAGATAGAGAATATCAACATAAAGTTTGGATAGACAAGGATTATTCATTAGGAATTGAGTGCGACAGTTTTGATGATGCGGTTCATTTTCTTTACGACGATACAGTGTTGGCAGAAAACCAGGATGCGGCGATCGGAGTAATTATTAAAAATGAAAAAGAAGCTCGTTTGATGGAAGCAGTTTGTCAGGCTATAGACTTAGTTTTTGAGGTGTTGGGGACAGAAGCTTCTGATGAGGAGTATATTAAATCTTCTGAGTGGACAGGGGTAGTTGAGGCTGCATCGAAAGCGTTGCAGGCTATGGAAAGTAAAGCGCAGAAAGCGGTTGAGGTTTAAGTGAAAGGGCGATCGCACTTTAAGCAGAATGCTGCAAATCAGGCTGGAGTTTGGCAACAACAAAAGGAGATTGGAGTTCCTAAAACCTTAGATTTAACGACTATTCTACCAATATTGGTCTTTTCATTATACAAGCCACTTTTCCATAGGCTTGATATGAACCCTGTAGCCCTTCCAGAGTATGAATGATGTCCTCCAAATCTCCGCATTTACTTGTCCAATCTCCCGAATAAAGCTGTCGAGCCATATGTGTTGGAATTTCATCTTCATCTACATAAATTGCTACTTTCTCAAAATCGGCTTCGGGATTGCGACTCTCACAAAGCTGATATCCTAAAGTTTGAAAAGCACTTATGAAAGCTGGTAAAGATTCAATTCGCGGTTCTTCTGGCCAGTAATAAGGACGTTGAGGGATGGGCCACCAAGGGCGATCGCACACGCCAGCGGCCCAAGCAACACAGTTATATTCAGGTGTTCTTGGACTTTCTATGCTGTATGTAGTGTTTCGGAGGTTGGGGAAACGAATTTCTAATGAAACAGACTGCATCTAAATTAATTTCAGCTCCCTACCCCATTGTAACCAAGCTTCAACGGCTTGTTTAAAGTTGTCTTCAGGGCTAACTGGATCTTGTTTTGCGATCGCAGTAAGGGCCATAAACCAATGATCTGGTTGTCGTTCAAGTTCGCGCAGAATTAGGGGGATAGCGGGTTTACCGATGCTAATAATTTTTTGGTAAGCAGGATGATTTAATTTTTTGGTAGGTGAAGAGAACATTTCTGTGTCATAACGCCATTTTTCTGCAAGTTCTAAAAATGTTTCTTCCAATGGCTGCTGAGTTTGTAAGTCGGAATGCTCTAGTTTATCCATGAGCTGTAATCGCGCTGTTGATTGGCTTTATGGGATTATAGCATTGTATTGGGATCTGGTGAAAAGGGCGATTCATGCTCGGGATAGCTTCCCTCGATCGCACTTTAAGCAGAATGCTGCAAATCTGGCTGAATTTTAGCAGCAACAAAAGGAGATTCGATATCAATCAGCCAGTTTTCATCAATCACTTTGAGATTGGCATCTAAAATCAGAGTCAGTTCGCCAATTTCATCATCGCCCTCATCGCTAACCAGGTTGTTTTCGCCCGCAGATAAATCGGCTTTGAGTAAAAATTTAAGTTTAATCCAGTGAGAAGTGGAATGGTTGTTGATGATATTCGTGCCGAGCGATCGACCGATCGACTCTGCACAGATGGGATGAATGAGAGCTATTTATTCATAAAACTTATTATTGCTATCCCAGTAGCCCAGTATTTTGTAATTACAGGATTCTAAATGTTGGGTTGCGAGGTGATTTATATGAATAGGTTCTAAGAGTTTAGCAAGTTCATCCCAAAGTTGATGATTTGTCAAAGTTACTGGATTCATTAGCTTAATTCTCCCTTAATGACTTGTTTTGACACCAGGAAAGTGTAAAACTCCCTCAATAAACTTTCCGTAATAACGATAATCTCCACCCGATCCTAACACCTTAGATTTTTAGCTTTCCTCAGCAATTTCTCTGGATTTTTTTTCTCCCTGATATCTCAAACCTTTGACTTCTCTTTTAAAGTCATTATATTTCTCAATCCTTTCTGTTAGATTCGTCTCAAGTTTGTAATCGGTTCGGATACCTTCAACCGCTTTTCTGATTGCTTCAGCATCAAAGCTAGTATCACCTGCTAGCAAAACATTCAGCTTATGCAAAAAAACAACAGCGTCTTCTTTGTTAGCACCGTTCGGATGATTATTGAAGAAGCCATCCTCTAAACCCTGGATCTTCTCTGAAGCTTTTTCACGAGTCCTCTCAAGTTCGGCTTCAGCAATCCTCTCATCAAGTTCTCGGAAGAGAATTTTAAAGTTATCGTTGAACTTATTGAGTGCATCTAAGTCTTTTACATCTACATCTTTTTGGTTGCTACAGCTTTTTTTATCAATATCTTTTACTACATCAATGACGATTCTGGCAAAAGCAAGCTTTCCTAAATGGGGTTTATCTTTCGAGGCAGCTTCAACGCAGGAGTTGATCGCTTTGAACATTGTCACACCTTCGTCGAGTTTTTTCTGAATCTCTTCCTCCTTGATATCTTTTATGTCGCTATCTGCCAGCCCGCAGATATGCTTTGCATATTTTTGGGCTCCCAATACACCGATCCTCAAAGGAATAATATCTTCTATTTGAGGCTCTTTGAGTTTTTCAGGAAAATTCACTCCTCGTTCCTTCAAGTCACCGATTTGAAGTACATAACGTGGTTTTAGTAAGGGAGTCTTCTGCCAGCCATATTCTTCTTTTGTCAGTTGTTGCTTTGCCTTGTTACCATCTGAGTCGCTGTCCACAAGGACGATCACTGCTGCTTGCTCAGTATCTCTACTACGTGCTAAGTAAGTCATGTAAGGCACATTTCCAGTTCCTCCAGCAGGCACAATCGTTATTTCATTCAAGTTCAAAGTTTCTCGCTTCGATGCACCGCTTCGCAGTAAATGAGTTGCTGCACCTGCCAGCAAAACTTGATCGACAGTCCCCTCAACCATAAGATTACACTGACTGATATAAACTGTTTCAGCGACAAATGCGCCTAATGAAGAACGAAGTGGTTCATAGCGGTTGTTGGCAGCACTCTTAACTACTTTTGTCCCCTCATATCCAATTCCTTTATTCAAAACACGGATGCGTTCAGAGTGGTTCTTATCGATGAGAAAAGGAGAGTGAGTAACATAAACTACCTGAGAACTGGGAGTACCATCTTCAGAACTGGCAACTTCTTCAAAAATCTTCAGTAGATCTTGTTGAGCCTGACTGGATAAGTAGGTGTCGGGTTCATCCATGAGAAGAATTTCAGGGATGCTATTAGGTGGTCGATATGACCTATGTTGAATAAAGTAACTGAGAAAATATTTTAAGCCAGAGCTTCTCTCCTCAAAAGAATATTTTGTTTTCGTCCGGTCGAGAATACTGAATTCTAAATTATGATCTTTAGCTTGGACGATAATTTGAAATTCATTATCTTGTAGCCAATACTTGGGAAAATTCAGATTAGCTGAGAGTTGTTTGTTGATTTTATCTATTAATGCCTGCGTATATCCTATATCATTTTTCGCCATTGCATTGGCTAGTTCAACAATAGCTATATCGCTAATCTTGGCAATAGTGCATATCATATCATAGGCAAGTTGTATTCCTTTTTCTTGATTTGAGTCCTGGTTGTCTGTACTTTTGTAGCAATCTTCAAGTTCTTTTAAAAGATTGTTTATGAGTTCATATCCCTTCTTGTCATCATCATTAGATGCCTGAGTTGGAGGAGCTGACTTTTTTAATAAAGTTTTCAATAACGGTGAATGTTCTATTAGTTGATCTAGCAAAAGCCTAACATTTGTTCTGCGATCGAAAGATAATAGTTCATATCCTGTACCTTCAGGCTTTTTATTGATAATTTCAACTAATTTTTGAATCGGTACACTATCTGGGAGAGCTGTAGTAGTATCCAGTCTTCTAGTTCTTGGTAGTATCTTCTGAAATTCTTTAATAGAATCTGATTTTACTGGATGTGGGTTGGGTTCATCAGGTAGATATATTATTAATTCATCAATATTTTTTCTAAATAATAAAAATCTGTTAAATTGTTGAGCTTTCGGAATTTCAGAGAATTTCTTGATTTGATCGGCTTCTTGTTGAGAAACGTCAGACCATTCAGTAACAAAATCTGGGATACGTGACTTATCAGCAGTGATGAGAAATCTGTCAGAGTATCGGCAAAAATCGGACGCGGAGATTTTCTGTTCCTTATAATCACATCCAGTAATTGCTTTCTCAATCGCGGTCAGTAGGTGTGATTTACCTGATTCATTAGCACCCACAACAGCCGTAATTTGCGGCTCTATAGGGACTTTAATGAAAGGGAACCATAGGTCGTTACCATCTGCCTTAATTATTTCCCACGGAAGAGTTTTTATGTTTTTATTGGCTTCTTCGGAGTTGGTGGGTTGATTGTCCGTAGCGGAGGATTGCCGATGGTGATCGACGTTGAAAGACTTATAGAATCGGATAAAAATTGCATCTAGTCTCATATTTAGGAAAAAATAGGGGAACACTAAATTTTATTATAACTCAACAAGGAGAATTGCAAACAGCCCGATCGCCCTTATACTATTCTTAGTATTGGTAAGCCAAAAACCATGTCACTCACACAAACCCAAGTCACCTACACTGAAGCTCAAGCGAATCTCGATCTACTGTGCGAACAAGTCATCAGCGATCGCGATGCCATCATCATCACCCGCAAAGACGGCGAAAACGTAGCCTTAATTGCCGCTGACGAATTGGCCAGCCTAATAGAGACAGTCTACCTGCTGCGATCGCCCAAAAATGCCGATCGCCTGTTAAGCGCCCTAAAAGACGCACAAGCCAGAATTGTCAAACCTCAGACTGTCAGAGAATTACGCCAAGAAGTCAACGAGTAACTGAGACTGACTCCACAGCAGCCGATTCAGCAAAATTTCCTTCATCTCCGTCACTAAAACCCGTGCCAAATTCAGTATACTCCCGCACTTTAGGATGGCGAAAACCAAGTACAATATCTTCTTTAGGAACACCTGCTGCTAGTAAATCGGTAGCCACTCCTTCTTCAGTATCATCATATTGAATCCAGATTTTATCGCCAATTAAATTGATGTGAATTGGTGTAGCGTGAAGGTACTTGTTCTCATTCCAACCAATATCCAAGACTAAGTAGCCTCCTCGTTCATCATCAAATAAAAGTTGAGACTGATAGCCGTCAGGTATAGTATTGCGAAAGTTAGCGTGTTCCCGAAGTATGGTTTTGATGATTTCTTGGTATCTCAATCGGGTATCCATTGAAGTATTGCCTCACTTTTTTTATCAAAAACAAGCAGTTTAACAAGATTATTTTTTAATAAAACTTGCCCTAATTCTATGGTAAATACGCTATTAAAAACTTCCTCAGAAATAGCCAGATATAAATTTCGCTTTATCTGCATTTCATTAAGCACTTGGCGGTAAAGAATGTACTGCCCTAAAGCTTGTTCCAAATCTTTTACATCCGATCGCCCTACAAAACTCTTAACCTCAACAACAATTTTTTCTGTTCCTTTTTCAGCATTAATTAAACGTTCTGCACCCAAGTCGGCCGATAAACGCTTGCGACCAATTTGAAGGGGAAATGGATCGTGAGTAATCGTCCAGCCATCCTTTTGTAGGGCACGCTTAACTGTATCGTGATAAATATCTTTAGCTGACACGCATTAGCACTCAGATTAGGAGGATTCACTGCAACCATTATATAATACGTTGAAACTTGTTGCGATCGCCCTTTATCCCCCTACTATGCTTCAAATCCGCCGCCGTCCCCCCAGCACATCAGTCTCCGTCCTCTACCTCAGCTACAAAATCGCCGTACCCGACGCCGAACCCCAGCACATCCTCGAAGAAATCGTCTGGCAAAAAGAAGCTGAAGTGGCCCAAAAGCGCGATCGCACCCCCTTATCCGAACTTCACAAAAAACTCCCCTTTGCACCGCCCATCCGCGACTTTCTGGGCGCCCTCAAAAACGGCAAAACCGCACCCGCTATCATCGCCGAAGTCAAAAAAGCTTCCCCCAGCAAAGGCGTAATTCGGGAAGATTTCGACCCAGTGGCGATCGCCCTAGCTTACCAACAAAACGGCGCTAGCTGCATCTCCGTACTCACTGATGAAAAGTTCTTTCAAGGCAGTTTCGACAACCTCGCTAAAATCCGTGCCGCCGTCGATTTACCCTTACTTTGCAAAGAATTTATTATCTATCCCTACCAAATTTATCTCGCCCGAATTCACGGCGCCGATGCTGTTTTGTTAATCGCAGCTATTCTATCTGACAAAGATTTACAATACTTTGTAAAAATTGTCAAGACGTTGGGCATGACAGCTTTAATAGAAGTTCACACTCTCGAAGAACTCGATCGAGTATTAACCCTCGAAGGTGTCAACCTGATCGGCATCAACAACCGCAACCTAGCAGACTTTTCCGTCAGCCTAGAAACTACCACTAAACTATTAGCCGATCGACAAACCGAAATCCAAGCAAAAGGCATCCTCATCGTCAGCGAGTCAGGAATCCACACTCCCGACGACCTAACTCAAGTTACCAAGGCAGGCGCCAAAGCCGTTCTGATCGGGGAATCTCTGGTCAAACAGCCAGATCCGGGTGCAGCTTTAGCCGCTATCTGCGCTCCTCCTCTGGGCGCATGACCCCCAGACCGCTTGACAAATAGCCCTGAATTCTGATAAAACTCGATCGAGCAGGCAAACAAATGAGAATTTCTGCCCTGGATCGACTCAGGCGCTGAAAAAAAAATAGCAATCGCAGCTACATCGCATAGAAATATCTTGCAGCCAAGCAATTAAATCTATTCTTTGAGCCGGTCGAGCGCCAAATTTAGCGTCTCAAACCCACGCTTGTCCGAATATTTAATCGGCAAAGTAGCGGTTTTTTGACTGTTAGAAAACACATAAAAATCGGGCATTTACCGTTCACCTGTGATGCCGCTCATGCGAATTGCATGAGGGGTGTCGGTTCACTGAGGTATGTTAGCTTTCATGGAGCCAATTCCCCTTCCGTCCTACATTCATTATGAATTGCTACTTCAATTGTTAGAACGCAAAACGATGTTTGCTGTCAGTCCCCAATCGCCGCAGCAGCAACAAGTGCACCAACTTATTATTACACTGCGTAAAGCCCTTGCCATTCAAAAGCAATTAGAACAAAGCTGCGAGCGATCTAACTTAGCGGTAGAACATCGCTGGTCTCTAAATGAAACTAATCCTATGGGATCTAAAAATTAAAAAACTTAGGGTGCGGATTCGGCAATAGAGCTTTTTGATTTATCAGAAAATTGAGTTGAAAACCCCGTTACTTCGACTTCGCTCAGCACATCGCCTTTTAGGACGGCTTTATTGCCAAAAAGTTCTAAAAGTTTCCCAAACTTCGCATCAGGGTACGGTATACTACAAATAGATACAGGTAGAATAACCGCTAGCATCAAATGGATAACCAACCCCAAAACGATTGGCTAGGAAACAATAATGTCTCGTGGGTGGCGAAAACCACAAAAACATAGCTAGGGTAGCCATAAGCACCCATACCAGAAAACTCAAAATCTTAGTAGTTAGATGTACCGTAGGGCATACGGGAACAAAGGGAGTGATTCCTTAACGCTTGGGAAGACAAGCCCTCTGGAGCTATTCAAATTAGGCTCGAAACACAGGTTCAATTGGACGGGTTTTTGGTTTAAATATTGCCGAAAGGATGAATGGTTTAAAGGTGTGTCAGTGAACCAAGAATCCCCGCGCGTTCACGCCGGGGAGTGTCAATCTATATAACTCCCATAGAAATAGTTAGGACCGATCATGGACAACAAATCAATGCTGATGATTCCTGGCCCGACACCGGTGCCCGAAGCGGCATTGCTGGCGATGGCAAAACACCCGATGGGCCACCGCAGCAAGGAATTTGATGCGATTTTTGCAGAATGTACCGAAAACCTGAAATGGTTGCACCAAACCAGCAGCGACGTGCTGAGTTTAACGGTTTCCGGTACTGGCGCTATGGAAGCTGGGATAATTAATTTCTTGAGTGCGGGCGATCGAGTTTTAGTCGGCACTAACGGCAAATTTGGCGAACGCTGGGCCGAAGTAGCCGAAGCTTACGGTTTAAATGTCGAAATTATTAAAGCCGAGTGGGGCCAACCTTTAGATCCCGAAAACTTCCGCGAAAAACTCGAAGCAGATACAGAGAAGCAAATCAAAGCTGTCATCATCACGCACTCGGAAACCTCTACCGGCGTACTCAACGACCTCGAAACCATCAACCGCCACGTTAAAGCCCACGGTGAAGCTTTAATTATGGTCGATGCTGTCACCAGTTTAGGGGCTGCCAATGTGCCGATGGATGCTTGGGGAATCGATGTCATTGCTTCGGGTTCTCAGAAAGCTTACATGATTCCGCCTGGTTTGGGTTTTGTCGCCGTCAGCCCCAAAGCTTGGGAAGCTTACAAAACTGCGAAATTGCCCCGCTATTATTTAGATTTGGGCAAATACCGCAAAGAAGCTGCAAAAAATACGACTCCTTTTACTCCACCGGTCAATATGTTTTTTGGACTGCAAGTAACATTGCAGATGATGAAAGCTGAAGGATTGGAAAACGTTTTCGCGCGGCACAAACGGTTAATGATGACTACTCGCGCTGCCGTACAAGCTTTAGGTTTGCCGTTATTTGCCGCTGACGGTGCCGCCAGTCCTGCGATTACCTCTGTCATGCCGCCCGCCGAAGTAGATGCTCAAAAAGTGCGGACTTTGATGAGAAAGAGATTTGACATTTCTCTCGCCGACGGACAAGACCATTTGAAGGGGAAAATCTTCCGAATCGGTCATTTGGGCTTCGTGTGCGATCGCGATATTCTAGCAGCTATTTCTTCTTTAGAAGTGGTGTTGCGAGAAATGGGTTACGAAGGCTTTACTCCTGGTGCCGGCGTTGCCGCTGCTGCGAGATTATTGGCTGAATCTTAATCTCAGTTATTAAAGGATTTTGGGTTTTGGATGCTTTCTAAAATCTAAAATCCTTTTAATATGCCGTGGCCAACCAATCAAAGATTTTATCCAACTGTTCTAGCGTCACTAAACCGTACTGCCACAATACCATCGGCAAGGAGTTCGGGTCGCGATCGCGTTGTCGCTGTTCGTTACCGCCAACACGTTCGGCGACATCAATTGACGCACGAGAAATCGCCAAATCTTCTTGTAAAAATCGAATTAATCTTGTGTATGTAGCGGGTGCCATGAATTTTTCCTCCAAGTGTAGGACACCATTTTCTGATGCGAACCTGATGTTTTAGATTAGTAATAAGCCAGTTTTAAATCTGTCTTGGAACTGTTGATATCTGTTAAAACAGTATTGGCCGTTGAAAATGCGAATTTTGTTGATGAGTGCGACTCTAAAGCCAACCTTTCCCAAAAAGTGAAAGGTTTTGGATTTTTTTCGCTATGGGATCGCAGGATGTGCGATCGAACCTAAACTGAATACCTCGGTATTTTGCAGCGGAAATCTGAATAAATTCTGCTCCCTAAAACTACTAAACCAGTTTCAGAGTTTAACTTCATCTACCAAAATGCAGAATCCGTAAATCTACTTCGGCAATATTGGTCAGAAATTTCGATCGAACTCAGGTCTTGCTACCAGAAGTTAACTTTGCCAATTAAATTGGCTCGTAGCATCTTACTTCAGATAGGTTTAGTAGATGGAGATCGATCGCCAGAAGTTCCAGAGAATTTCTTTTCGTACTGCTGCCCTTGAGGCTGAGCATCGTCTCTCAGGATTGGTAACGAGTGGCTGACTCGTCTCATACCTGCGACCAACAATCTACAGCTTCCGCCAACAAGCTCAAGTCCAGACTGACTGAGATTGACATCGTACCAAATCTTTCGGTGTTTGTGCTGACTCGATGATTAATAATTTAACAGATTAAATCAATTTTTGTAAAGTTTATAAATTTTTGCGGTTTTCCGAAGGCAGAAGGCAGTTCGGCAAGGGATTCCGTAAGGGATGTAACGGATGGTAAAAAAAAGGAAGAAGGAAACCGGGGATTGTTTATTGATGCAGGTTTTCGTTCAAAAATTCGATTTCAATACGATCGCCCACTTTGACACCGAGTTCAGCAGCCCGGCCGCCCCGGAGTTCAATAACTCGATCGACAGTCGTATTGGGCCCGTAGGTGGGACAAGGATCGGCAGTACAAGGAGGTGCAGAAACTTCGATCGCCTCAACCACCCCATCCCGCAGAAAAATCATATCCAGAGAAATCTGGCAATTTTTCATCCAAAAATTGACCCACCGCGCCGGTTTAAACTCAAACAGCATTCCTCTGTCATCAGCCAAAGAAGTTCTGTACATTAAACCCATAGCCTGTTGTTCGGGGGTTTTAGCGACTTCCAGTTCGATGGCGCGATCGGCTATCCGAACTCTAGCAGAAACAGGCAGCACTTGACCCGATGTTGTCGCCGTCGGAGACTGCGACGCCAAAATACCAGTACCACTAGCATCTGCGACAGGTAAAGCCGGCGAACATCCCAGCAAAAATATACTCACCCCAATACCGAGCAAATTAGCAAAATAACTCATAATGATTTTAGATTTTAGATTTTAGATTTTAGATTGGGAATTGGCAATTGGAAGTTAAAACATTCTTTTTTTGACAACTGCCAACTGACAACTGACAACTGCCAACTGCCAACTGACAACTGCCAACTGACAACTGCCAACTGACGAATGACAACTGCCAACTGACGAATGACGAATGACGAATGACTAATGACAACTGCCAACTGCCAACTGACGAATGACTAATGACGAATGACTAATGACTAATGACTAATGATTAATGACTAATGACTTCTTCAAGCTTCGCGCATCACATAGCCAACACCGCGCACCGTCTGAATCAAGCGCTTTTCGCCCTCATCTTCAATCTTGATCCGCAGATAGCGGATGTAAACCTCAATCACATTGGACTCGCCGAGAAAGTCGTAACCCCAAACATTTTCCAAAATTTGTTCCCGAGTCAAAACGTCGCGGGGATGTTCCATCAAATACTTTAGCAGCTCAAATTCCTTCATCGTCAGGTCGATCGCCCGTCCGTTGCGCAGGGCCCGCCTAGAGGCCAAATCCAAAACTAAATCGCCAAACCTCAATTGTTCGCTGCTGCTATTATCCGGCTGCAAATACAAGCGCACCAACTGCAAAAACTCGTCAGTGCGGTAAGGTTTGAGGAAATAATCGTCCGCGCCAGCTTCCAGACAAGCCACGCGATCGTCAACTGTATCACGACCGATCAATAGCAGCACCGGCGCCCGATTGCCAATACTTCTGAGGTGAG
The DNA here is from genome assembly GCF_036702825.1 of Microcoleus sp. A003_D6. NCBI lineage: Bacteria > Bacillati > Cyanobacteriota > Cyanophyceae > Oscillatoriales > Microcoleaceae > Microcoleus > Microcoleus sp. A003_D6. The sequence goes on from NZ_JAUBWA010000053.1 coordinate 42,499, forward strand.
AACACAGCGACAGCCCCGACTCAGGGCCAAGTATCCGATCGATTACAATCAAAGCTGGCTGCAATTCATGAGCTAAATGTTGCCCCGTGGCGGTATTAGAAGCCACCACCGGTTCGTAGCCGGAGGATTTTAAATCTAGACTCAAGTGTCCGGCGAGAACTTCGTCTGTTTCAACTAGCAGGACACAGGGATTGCGATCGAGAGTAATTGCAGCCATTGAATTGACCGATGTAGACCATACCTGTTGTAGCACGTCTTAAGGAAGAGGGGGAGAGGGGGAGAGGGGGAGAGAGGGAGAGGGGGAAAGTGGGAGAATGGGAGAGTGGGAGAATTACCAATTACCAATTAAGCTATTTGCCATTTAAATTGAAGTTCGATCGCCACGGGTTCTCCGGTCCGGGCCACAAGAGTTTAAGTAAACAGTAGTTTACCAATTAAATGGGCTACAGCTTACCAATTACCAAATTGAATAAATTATGACCATCATCGTATTCGGCAGTATCAACATCGACCTAGCAGCAAAAACTCCCCGGTTGCCGCAACCAGGGGAAACTATTATCGGTAGCAATTTTTTCACCGCTGGCGGCGGCAAAGGAGCAAATCAAGCCGTCGCCGCCTCTCGTCTGGGCACTTCCACCCACATCATCGGTCGCGTCGGCAACGATAAATTTGCTGAAGAATTGTTGACTGATTTACAATTATATGGTGTAAATACAGACAATGTATTAATAGACCAAAACACTCATTCAGGAGTGGCAATTATCGCGGTAGATGATAGCGGTCAAAATAATATTATTGTGATTCCGGGCGCGAATAACAATGTCGGTGAAGCAGATATAGAACGTCTCAAAAAATTGTTACCGTCAGCTACATCGTTGCTGTTACAGTTAGAAATTCCTCTGGAAGTTGTCCAAAAAGCTGCGAAAGCTGCTCGTCAAGCGGGGGTGCGAGTGATTCTAGATCCGGCACCGGCTATGGCGGATTTGCCGATCGAACTTTATCCGCTAATTGACATTATCACGCCGAATGAAGTGGAAGCGGGCCAGTTAGTCGGTTTTCGGGTGCATGACAGGGAAACTGCGATTGTAGCTGCCAAACAGTTGCAGGAGCGCGGTGTCAAGAATGTTATTGTCAAATTGGGCGATCGCGGGGCTGTTGGTGTTACTGCGGATGACAGCTTTTTTGTTCCGGCTTTTGCTGTGGAGGCGATCGACACTGTGGCTGCTGGCGATGCTTTTAACGGCGGGTTGGCCTCTGCATTAGATGCCGGTCTGTCGTTGTCAGAGGCGGTGCGGTGGGGCGCAGCAGCGGGCGCTCTGTGCACAACTAAAGTGGGTGCTCAGGTTGCTATGTGCGATCGGGCAACTTTTGATAATTTTTTGCATAATAGAGTGATTGGATAAATCTTTGATTGATAGGTTAACCGCAGATTTCAAGCAGATAAACACAGATGAACGCAGATAATTTCAAGAGATGAAAGTGAACGACCATAATAGGTCTATTTTTTGTAAAAAAAAATCAAAATCTTGTGGGGTGGGCTTTGAGCATCACCCCAAATATGCAAGAATTTAAATGCGTAACAGCTTACCCTATTTTGGCCGCTGAATAATTGTTTCAACTACCCGCCGCTTGACTTTCGGATCGATACCAATCAGCCGCACGTATTCGCCGCCGTGTTCCGCCAAACAAGTTTCTAAAGATGCAACCACATCTTTTTCCTGTGCAGTTTTAATCGTCGCGCAACTTTGCCAAGAACCAGTTTTAAATCGGCGATTATCTGCATATTCCATGCCAATTTTGCAGCCCCTTGCTAATAACTGCTTTACTTGTTCCAATACCTCAGAACTCAGCCGCGCTGCTTGACCGTTACTAACTTCAGGACTTGGCTCGACATAGGCCTTATAATATTTCGAGTTGGGGTCGTTTAATTGGCTTTGCGTCGGCGCAGCAGCAGGAACATTGACGGTTCCTTGAACGTTGAACAGGCGCGATTGGTTGTATTCATCTACTAAGCGCATTTCCTGAATCCGCTTTTGTTGACCCACCATCAAACTGCCCATTTCTAATAAATGAGCGAGGCTGAAATTCGGGTTCTTGAAATCTGGCGGTGCTTCCAAAGTGTTTACCAAACGTTTGGAAACTCGCTCTATTCCTATTTGGTGAATGAAGTCGCGGATTTGTTCGTCGTAAATGCGCGATCGCAAAGCGCTAAAAAAGTCGATCGCCTGATCGGAAAAATTATCGACTAACCCCACAATCTCGGTTTTTGACAATTTGTCAGACTCAAAAATTCCCCCAACAATCCCAATCTTATCATCCCGGCTCGGTTCCCAATAAAACTTCTCCATCCGCCCGTCGCGAATCAGCGGTGCATACAGCGTAGAAAAATCATTTCCGGTGACAATAATCGGCACTCGGTGCAGCGGCGTACTGTCATAACTTCCCGGTAACTGCACGTTAGTTGGATTGTCCGCAATATTCATCAGAGTGGCATTGACCATCTGAGTATTCACGGTATATTGAGTAGTAGTATCGAACCTGCCAGCACCGGCATCCAAATCATTAATAAAGATGGCGCACATCTCGCCCCGCACCCGAATTTGCTCCGCAGCTTCCCGGTAGCGCAAGCGAATTAAACGCGACGGATCTCCCGCATCTGGACTTTCTAATTCCCCGCCAGATATCATCACCGGTTCAAAGCCCATCCGTTGGAAAACCTGTTCGGCTTGAAAAGTTTTGCCTTCTCCTTTGCGGCCGTGAATTCCCAAAATTAGGGGAACTCTTACCCCGGGCAAATTTAAAAAGTTCTTAGTGACGTGCACCGCAACTTTATCGAGAAAGTTAGGAGAAATGTAATAACTCATCAGTAGATTTGTGAGGGATTAATTGAAGTTACTGTTATGATTTTATGACAAAAGTAACAGGCTGCACCGCGAAACAGAATTTTTACCGTACAATCGAGGTCTGCATATTATTTGTTAAGGAGCGATTCGTGAGTCCAGAAACCTTACTAAAAGAACAGATCGTGCAAGCCGAAGCCAGTCCCTTCAGTTCTGAGAGCTTCGACAGCTATGTAATGACAACTTACGGGCGTTTTGCGATCGCCCTAGAACGGGGCCTCGGCTGCCGCGTTTGGGATACCGAGGGCCGCGAATATCTCGATTTTGTGGCGGGTATTGCTACCTGCACTCTGGGACACGCGCACCCGGCAATGATTGCAGCGGTAACTCAGCAAATTCAGACCCTGCACCACGTTTCTAACCTTTATTACATCCCCGTACAGGGGGAGCTGGCGAAGTGGCTTGTAGACCATTCTTGCGCGGACAGAGCCTTCTTTTGCAACTCCGGCGCAGAAGCTAACGAAGCGGCAATTAAACTCGCCCGCAAGTACGCCCACGAAAAATTAAATATCTCGAATCCGACCATCATTACTGCTGTTGCGAGTTTCCACGGGCGGACTTTGGCGACAATTACGGCAACGGGACAGCCTAAATACCAGAAGGGTTTTAGCCCTTTGGTTCCCGGATTCCACTACGTGCCTTACAACGATATTAGTGCGATCGAACTTGCGATCGAGCAACTCGACAAGGACGAACGCCAAGTAGCTGCAATTATGATGGAAGCGCTGCAAGGCGAAGGCGGAGTTCGCCCTGGAGATATCGCTTACTTCCAGCGAATTCGGGAAATTTGCGACGAAAAAGGCATTTTGCTGATTCTCGACGAAGTGCAAGTCGGGATGGGGCGCAGCGGCAAATATTGGGGCTACGAAAACCTCGGCATTGAACCGGATATTTTTACGTCGGCGAAAGGGTTGGGCGGCGGTATTCCGATCGGCGCTATGCTGTGCAAATCTGCCTGCGATGTATTTGAACCGGGAAGTCACGCCAGCACTTTCGGCGGCAATCCTTTTGCTTGCGCTGTAGCTTTGTGCGTTTGCCAAACTTTGGAACGGGAAAACCTTCTGGAAAACGTGCAGCAGCGCGGGGAACAGTTGAAAGCAGGGCTCAACAAGTTGGCGGCCGCATATCCGCATTTGATTGCTGATGTGCGCGGCTGGGGTTTGATTGTCGGGCTGGAATTGCAAGCTGATATCGAACTGACATCGGCTGATATCGTCAAATCTGCGATCGCCGCAGGAGTTTTGTTGGTTCCAGCCGGGCCGAAAGTGCTGAGATTTGTCCCGCCGCTGATTGTCTCTGCCGCTGAAGTCGATCGGGCTTTGCTGGCTGTGGAAGCAGCGCTGCGTTCTCAAGCGGTACACTAAATCTACTGACTTGATTTTTTAGGACTTACATGGAGACCCAGAAACCGGGATTTTTTACGAAAATACTTGGTTGTGCCCCACAGATTCGGTAAAAAACCCGGTTTCTTGAGTCGGATTGCGATCGCGAACTGTTTTTGTTAGCTGTAGCGCTGCAACTAACGCACTATTCCGACTAAACCCGGTTTTTTCGATATTTCTCGTTACTAAACCCAATAGTAGGCAGTACGCACTACTAAAATTAATCAGGTTAAAATTAAACCCGCCCCGCTGCAAATCAGTCGGGGCGGGTTTGTCAAGTTTAAGACTGGTGCAGAAGCCTGTTTTTTTAGGAAAATACGTTGTGGCGATGTGTATGGTGGAAAAACCTGGTTTCTTTAATCCCCCTCGAAGACTGGTACTTGCGTTAAAGATTGAAATTTAAACCGGGAAGTGATTTAATTGCTGCACGGAAGCAGCGATCCTATCGTTATTGACACTCCCCGCGCGATCGCGACGGGGATTCTTAAGACATTTCGGTCTTAATATCCCTATTACTAGGGTTTCCGG
>NZ_JAUBWA010000054.1:0-18740 GCF_036702825.1 Microcoleus sp. A003_D6
AGAAGAATCTTGTCCCCCCCTTATTAAGGGGGGCTAGGGGGGATCGGATTCTATGCAGCCTCATAAAAAATTGGTATAAGAGTCAAAATCTTCGTTGTGAGCGATCGACGTTAACGTAGAAACGGGGTTTTTGACCCCGCCTGCATCCATGACAGCAGCTCAAGCACCCAGAAAGCCTAAACCTAAAGCTGGAAGGAAAAAACCTGTAAAGCCTCAAGCTAAAGTACCAACTAAAGCTCAGTCAATCGATTTTAGATTTTAGATTTTAGATTTTAGAGGCGACCCCACGGATAAATGCGGGGGCTTGAGGATTTTAGATTTTAGATTTTGAATTGATTCCACGGATAAATCACGTGGCGGGTACCATCAAGAAACTCGCTTGTCAAAATAGCCGGGAAAAACTCCCTTCAAATCTAAACTTTGAACCTGCGGAGCAATTTTATTACTCCGCAGGTTCAATGGAACTAACCGCATCGATTTCCCTCGACTTGTTCCTCAAAGTTTCCAAACTATCAACAGTATTCTTAATAAAACCGGCCATCGGCGCAGCCACTATCAAACCTGCTACTCCCGCCACCTTAAGCCCCACCAGCAGCGACACTAAAATCCACACGGGATTGAGACCTATAAAACCGCCTAATAACCGAGGAGCAACCCCGCTTTCAATTATTTGCTCGATTACTGTAGCGACAGCTAAAACTGTGACACCGAGCCAAAAGTTGTTTAATGTAATCAGCAAACTGACAATGCAAATACTGAAAGGTGCTCCGAAGGGAATCATGGTCATTGCACCCACACCCAAACCGAACAGCAATCCGAAAGGAACTCGCAAAATTAAAAAAGCAACAGTGATAGACAGTCCCATCAAACCCGCCAAAGTTGCTTGTCCGACGAAGTAGTTGTGGAAGCTTCGCGCCAGCAACTGTCGCAATTGCAGGTTCAGGTTGGATGGAAACCACTTAAACAAGCCTTCCCACACGCGATCGCCGTGCAATAGCAAGTAGAATGTCAGGACTATTGTCAGCAGGAAATTCAACAGACTGTCTGCCGCACCCAAGCCAAATTTGAGGATTTCGCCGGTGAGAGACTGCAATTGAGCTGAAAGTCGATCGCTCAATTGCGTAGTCAAACCGCTAACATCAATGCGGAGATTGCGATTTTCCGCCCACTTGTGGAACGCTTCAATCTGTTCTGTCCCAGAAACTATCCAAGTCGGCAGTCTGGTGGCCAATTCAGTGATTTGGTTTAGCAGAATGGGAGCCAGAGTGACACCTAAAATCACCAATAGCAGTAAAGTCAAAAACAATACCGACAACACTGCCCGATCGCGCTTCAGCCCGTATGTGCGCAGAAAGCGCACTGGATAATCTAGCAAAAAAGAGAACACTGTAGCGATTATCAAAACTGTAATCAGGGCGCGAAAATATTCAAAGACTAGGAGGGCTAACCAGCAGTTAAGTACCGCTAGGGGAAATAACAGTCCGTAAGTCCACCACTGCGGCAGTTGAGTGAAACGTCTCATCTAAGTTAACCCAGTTAAAATTGGAGATGCAAGATGTGAGATTGACGCTGCTATTCGCCTTTCTCCGTTAACCATTTTATTCTGCATTTATTTATACCAGCCTGCTGAAAATTCCCAGTTGCTCGACCAGCAGCAGAAATAAAATTGCCGGCAGGCACTGCCTGCCACAACCATGTTATATCGTTTCCGCTGGTATGGATATATTACCTGCGAAATAACTTATTTTTTGCTGTTGGCACGGCCGGGGTTTGCTGCTGGCGATTCAACCTTTTTCCCCGTGCCGTTCGAGAGCTAATTGAATTAAACGGTCTACTAATTCGGGGAAAGAAATGCCGTCCGCTGCCCACATTTGCGGATACATACTGGTAGCTGTAAAGCCGGGAAAAGTGTTGATTTCGTTAATCAAAACTTCTCCGGTTGATTCAACGTAGAAAAAGTCTACTCGCGCTAAACCGGCTGCATCTACAGCCAAAAATGCTTGCACTGCCATTTCTTGAATTTGCGAGACGATCGCACCGCTGACTTTGGCCGGAATAGAGCAGTCGGCTTGTCCTTCGGTATATTTAGTTTCGTAGTCGTAGAAATCGCTTTGAAAAGAAATTTCTCCCACCGTTGAAGCTTTGGGGTTGTCGTTGCCTAAAACTGCACATTCTAATTCTCTAGCAACCACACCTGCTTCAACAATTATCCGCCTGTCGTAGCTGGCGGCGCTGTCGAGAGCTGCTTCTAATTCGGCGCGCGATCGAGCTTTAGAAATTCCCACAGACGAACCCAAATTCGCCGGTTTGACAAAGCAAGGATAGCCCAAAGCCGCTTCAATTTTATCGCACAGTTTGGGAAAAACGCCAGGATTAGACCAGATTTCGGAACGGTTGACAGCGATGTATTTTACCTGCGGCAAACCAACATGAGCAAAAGCCATTTTCATCGCAATTTTATCCATTCCCAGCGCCGAACCTAAAACCCCGGAACCGACAAAAGGAATTTGCATTAATTTCAGCAAACCTTGCACAGTACCGTCTTCGCCGTTCGGGCCGTGCAAAACAGGGAACCAAACGTCTACTGCATTAAAATTAGGAAACTGTCCAGCGGGAGACTCGTTTTGTGCTGTTTGTTCCTCTATTTCCAGAGGTTTTCCGCTGGCTAAGACTTGTTGAGGTAATGTTCCCGATAGCCAGCGGCCGTCTTTTTGGATGTAAAAGGGCAGAACTTCGTATTTAGAGGCATTTTCGTCAGCAGCTAGGGCTCGCGCGATCGCCCGCGCCGAACTAATTGAAACTTCGTGTTCGCCCGATCGCCCGCCAAAGAGTAGCCCGATCCGCATCTTCGTCATTTTTCAATACTCCCGGTACTTTTTGACAAATATACACGCAGTTAGCGCAGCCAACGCAGAAACAAACCGCCTTAAAACTACTTATCTCCTCCCTCCCACTCTTCCTCTGTGTCAAGAGCGCCCTCTGCGGTAAAAAAATTACATCTTATTAGAAAAGTGCAGCACTAAGCCATCTTCAGCCAATATCATCTATACAGACTACTTGGGCTGTACCGGTTTCACAAAACTGCTGTGAGCCCGAACAAAACAATTGCGAGGCCCGCCCGTAGCCTCACTTTTTTCTACAAAAAACCAAGGTTGATGTCGATCGTCGTACAAAACCCCCAATCCGCTAGGGCCGAGATAGATTTCAAACTTCTGCCCTTGTTTCAAAGTGCCAACCACAGGCCAACTACCAATATTTAAATCTACCTTGCTCCCCGGGTCTTCTATTTCCTGAATAGAATGCGGGCCCATACGACAGTTGAGACCGTTCGGGTCTGAATCTACCACTTTCCAATATCGGTGGGAGGTTCTTTGATACTCTCCGCGTTCGTTTGGCTGCGGCAATTCAACTTGCGGAGTTGAATTTTGCGTCGTGTCAAATTCAGAAATTTGTGTCATTTTATTTAAACTCTCTTTATTCCAATTATAGTCACAGAACTGGTGATATCAAATCCGGTTACATCGGAATTATACATTAGTTCGAGCGTCCAGCTCGCGAGTTACTTATAGCGAGCGGGACTCAAAAAATCATGATGCCGATAAAGCGCGGAAATGATCTGAAAAGTCGATCGCTCCTATGCTGTCGCGCATTTAAATTGCATATTCGGGGCGGGCTAGAAGCCCACCCCACAAGAGTTTGATTGTTTTTTGACAGCCAATTTAAATGCTGAACAGCTTATGCTTGTGCACTTACCTAGTTCCCCAACAACTTCTGCGAAGTCGGGGAACTCACAGAACTATTTAAAGCATTTCCCCTGTCAAACTAAAAGCGCGAATATCTGTAATTTTAACCCGCACAATTTTACCAGCCAATTCCGCAATATCTCCCTTAAAAAAGGTGAGACGATTGCCGCGAGTGCGCCCCATCACCTGACTTGAATCTTTGAGATTCTGGACTTCCACCAAAACCTCTTCAGTGCGTCCGAAATAGCGCTGCGATCGCTCCATCGCCGTTGTTGTCACCACATGATTTAGTCGTTGCAGGCGATCGGCTTTCACCTCCTCGCTCAACTGATTATCCCACAAAGCAGCCGGCGTTCCAGGGCGCGGCGAATAAGCCGCAGTATTCACCAAATCAAAACCAACATCTTCGATCAACTTCACAGTCTTCTCAAACTGCACTTCCGTCTCACCCGGAAAACCCACAATCGCATCTGCCGTAATCGAAGCATCCGGCATATAGCGGCGAATTGTATCAATAATTCGCAGGTATTTTTCCTGAGTGTAACCCCGAGACATCGCCTTCAAAATATCATTATCACCCGACTGAAAAGGAATGTGAAAATGTTCGCAAACCTGCGGCAATTGGGCACAAGCCTTAATTAAGCGTTCCGTAAAATAGCGCGGGTGGCTAGTAGCAAATCGAAGGCGATCGACACCAGGAACATCCTGTACAAAATAAAGCAAATCCGTCAAAGTATGCTGGTTGCTGCCATCCGGTTTAGTCCCCGGCAAATCTCGACCGTAAGCATCAATATTCTGCCCCAACAAAGTTACCTCCTTGTAACCTTGGCGGCCCAAATCCTCCATTTCCGCGCGAATTGCCTCCGGTGTTCGCGACTGTTCAACCCCGCGAACATTCGGCACAACACAATAAGTGCAGCGTTCATTGCAACCGTAAATTACATTCACCCAAGCCGTCACCTTACTATCGCGGCGAGGCTTAGTAATATCCTCCATAATCTCAACAGCTTCAGTTGCCACAACTTGATTTCCCTCGAACACTTGTTCCAGCAAATCTCCAAGCCGGTTAGCGTGTTGCGGCCCCATTACTAAGTCCAATTCCGGCACTCTGCGAAGCAGCGCTTCACCTTCTTGCTGCGCCACGCATCCAGCTACAATTAAAGTTAAACCCGGTTCTTGGCGCTTGCGATGAGCTTGCCTTCCCAGGTTAGAATAAACTCTTTGTTCGGCATTGTCGCGAATCGTGCAAGTATTGTAAAGAATCAAACTAGCTTCGTTCGGGTCTTCCGAGAACTCAAAGCCCATATTTTCCAGAATGCCGGCCATCCGTTCCGAGTCGGCTTTATTCATCTGGCATCCGAAAGTAGTGATGTGATAGCGGCGGGGTTTAACGGTCATGGCGAATTGCAGGCAAATAAAAAATATAGGTTTTCAACCTTAACAATTTATTATAACACTTCTGTGTTAAACGAGATACGTCTGGCAATTGAGAATTTTAGTAATTGTAGGGTGCGCAATGCGCACCTTATTTTAGTAATTCTAGGGTGAGCATTGCGCACCTTACCCCTACTGGAGATTTTAGTAATTCTAGGGTGCGCATTGCGCACCTTACCCCTACAAATAGTTTTAGATACCCGATAACTTCGGCGAAGTCGGGGATTTGGCTATTGTTTTTTTTTAGTTATATAAAAAATGTAAAATTGTTTTTGCAATACCTTGTGCAGCCAAATAAGGAACCCCATTTCCCACAGTTTTAAACATATTAGTCAACGTCATCTTGGCTGGCAGTGCAAACTCTTTTGGTAATGACTGAATAGCCAGTGTTTCTGCAACAGAAAGCCGCCGAAGTTTGTAAGGGTGCAAGTGAACTTCGTTATTGCCGTAACAAGCTGTTGGCGAATAACGCCATCGGTGCAATCGCTTGAAAGATTTTTTTGAATCATCTCCTTCATCAACGGAAGCAAACCGCTTAAGGCCTGCTTTGGGTTGGAAATAGTGTTTGGCATTGGGATGGTTGAGAACGTCATTTTTTTGGAACCAAAATTCTACCGTTAAATCTTGGGGAATGCCATCAGGACAAGGCACAAAACCATCACCTGCAAAGGCAGTTCTATCAGGCCAAGGATGAGAAAAAATTTCTGATTTGGGATATAATACCTGACTTTGCCAAGGAAATAAACTTTCCGCTAACATTTGGCTTGTTTCCTCTAGGGAGATGCCCAGATTTTTGACAAGGTTTTTTCTAAACCCAATCAAAATAATTCTATCTCTATCTTGCGGGACACCGTATTCTATCGCATTAATTAAACGTTCGGCCAAAACGTATCCCGAATCCGCCAACTTATGCTTTAGTTCGTCGTAAAAAGCTTTATGTTTTTTAGTTCTCCACAAACCTTTGACATTTTCAAATAAAAAGAAATCTGGCTGCTGCTGACAAATCAATTCAATGTATGAAGCTGAAAGTTGACCTTTATCTCCTTCCCCACCCCGGTTTTTGCCACCAATAGAAAAGTCAGGACAAGGCGGCCCCGCGATAAATCCCACAATATCGTGATGCTTGCGGGCATCCTGCATCAATTCCCGCAGGCGAAAAGCTGCTTCTCCCCCTACAAGTCGAGTTACATCTGCTTCCTCTCCTTCGCAATATCCGTATTCTGGTAGCGGCAAATTCAGGCACTGCCGAGAATAGCGGTATGCTTGCATGAAAGGTGGGAAAATTTCATTGACATACGCTACATTAAAGCCGATCGACTCAAAACCCAGATCGAGCAAGCCAGAACCCGAAAAAAATGAGAAAATACAAGGAGGACGGTGCATTGAAGGATCACAGCAATTTTGAGTTGAGCTTACTATAAATTATGTCGGGTGCGCTGGGAGCGGTATACCTTACTATTATTAATAGTCGCAGAACCCCGCGCCGGACACGGCAATGCCGTTTCCCTACTGGTGGGCAATGCACACCTTACTTTTCTTACAACCATTGGCCGCCTCGGAAACGCCAGTGGGGAAACAAAATCCGCATTAGTGTTTGCGATGCCAGATAAATAGCCAGCCACACTAAACTATAATGCAAAGCAAAAACTCCCAAGTCAAAATCTTGTGCAGGTATCCCAGGCAAACCGATAATTTTTATTAAAAAACACACAAAAAGTGCTTCCCAAATCCCAGCGAGCAATTGAAACGCACCTGGCCAATCTCGATCCCAGCGAAAGTGCTGGATGTAGATATATAAAGCATCCCAGCCGAAGCCAAAAATCGCTATATACCCTAAAATCCAGAAAAAGATTGAGCCTGATTGGGAGGTAATTAAACCCATAAAAAAGGGCAGCGTTACTAAAACGCCTACGGTTGCAAATAGCAATAACCGAGTTTGCCAGCGGCCGAATAAGGTGGGGGTCATGGGATTTTAGATTTTAGATTTTTGATTGAATGGGAAGGTTGTTCTATTTTTGATTTTAGATTTTAGATTAAACGCAAACCTCTTTTAAATTAATTAAATCTGACATTTTTTACCATTTTCAAGAACAGGCAAGATGCCTGTTCCACAAAGAGTGAGTTTTTTGTGAGGTGGGCATCCTGCCCGCCCGTAAAAACTATTGAATCTGACATTTTTTACCATTTTCAAGAACAGGCAAGATGCCTGTTCCACAAAGAGTAAATCTGCTTGTGGGGTGGGCATCCTGCCCGCCCGTAAAAAACCTATTGAATCTGACATTTTTTACCATTTTCAATAACAGGCAAGACGCCTGTTCCACAAAGAGTGAGTTTTTTGTGAGGTGGGCAGGATGCCCGCCCGTAAAAAACCTATTAAATCTGACATTTTTTACCATTTTCAAGAACAGGCAAGATGCCTGTTCCACAAAGAGTGAGTTTTCTTGTGGGGTGGGCATCCTGCCCGCCCGTAAAAAACCTATTGAAATAGTGCAATAGCTCAGTTAAATCCATTAAATCCCGTACATTGCTCGTTTCCAACTTCCTCCTTCAAATTAGCCCGGAGACCGATTTAAAATCCATTTCAACCACTGCACGAACGATCGCCAAACGCTCAATTTCCGCACACCAGCAACTCGGTTGGCGGCCAGACTTTCAACCGATCGCAAGGCGGCGTACTGCAAGCCCAAAAAACTGTCCGCGGGCGCGTAAGGCCCGCCCAAAGTAATCGCGCCGGCTGCATATACTCGGCCTTCTCCGTTGCTAAGAGAAGTGTTGCGCAATTCGGGCACTTCAAAATCGTTGTTAACACTCAGCCGCCCCAAACTATTGAGAGGAAGATTGTATTGAACTACCAAATCGTTTAACAGGGGACTGGTTTTGACCTTAGCGTCCAAACCCGTAGCGTCAATAATAAAATCAGCCTCTAACTTAATTTGCCCCTTGAGTTCCTTCTCCTGAATATACGTCACCGTCCGGTTTTGACTGTCGCGCTCGACTCGATCGACTTCGCCGAAGGTAATTTGATACCATCCTTGACTTAAACCTTCTTTGACAATCCGCCGCCAGTCGCTGCGCTTGGCTGTAGTAGTGCCGCCCCAGTCTGCGAGCAACTGCGGGCGAAATTCGGGGGCGGCTTTTTCCAACATTACTCGCAGTTCCCCGCCCCAGCAAGCTTTCGGCCAGTTGAAAGGTTGAAATTCGTAGTGATTTTCGACGCTGCGCTCAGCGAGGTTAAATTTGTTGCCCTGGGGTTTGGGCGATCGCATCAAATGCAATACTTGAATGTTGCTGTTTTGCTGCCGCGCTTCGTAAATCCGCTGCACCACCCGCGAAGCGACGATTCCCCGGCCTCTAATTAACACGCTGCCGCCCCGGGATTCTAACTTTTCGTAAACCCCGTCGTGGCTTTCGTAAGCGTTGACAACCGACTCAAAATCCTGGGTTTTTTCGCGGTAGGCTTGCAAGTCCGGCAGAAATTGAATGGCGGGATAGCCCGTGGCTAAGTGTACGTATTTGGCGATTAAAAAAGCGCGATCGCGATGCTCGGCATTCGATCGAGAATAAGCGATCGCGTACCTGCCGTCATCTGTCTTGCGAATTCCCCGCACTCTACCGTAGCGAAACATCTGATTCCACCCGATACGGGCAGTTTCCCTGTCAATAGAATCAAAAACATTCCCCGCGCGAGGCGTATAAGTTTCGGCAAAAGTCGGTTCGGCAAACACCTGCCACATCAACTTCAGCGCTACTCCCAACCGCCCTTTCAGCAATTCCTGCCAAGCTTCCCGCAAAGCATAGGGAGGCCACCCCCAAATGTTGTCTGGACAAGAGTCAGAATTCGATCGCAGGCGTTCCCGCAGCGGAATTTGAGAATTCAGGCACAACCGACGGTAGCGGGCGTAAGGTTGCTCTTCCATGCCCAAAACCGCAATTCGATCGATTTTCACACCGCAAATTCTCAGCAAATCCACCCACATCAAGCTGCCCAAACCCCCGCCAACGGCAGCCCAATCAACTTCTGCCACAGGGAGTCCCATAGATTGGAGCGATCGCACTGTCACTTGAGAAGCGTGCAAAAATGCGATCGGCGGAAATTCTCCCCTACTACCTGTGTGAGGAAGCGGCATCGTTTGCTCCCCGAACCCGGAGTCTGGCCCATTGGTCTGCGGGTTAAAGAAAATGTGAGAATTGACAGACTGCGTTTCTGCGGAATTAACAGCAAATGAAATGCCGATCTCGTAGGGCCCAACTTGCAGCATATCGCCATTTGCCAGCACGCACCGGGTTTGGCGAACGCCGTTGACAAAAGTACCGTTGCGGCTGCCCGTGTCAGTGAGTACGATACTGTCCCCTTCGGTGCCAATCACTCCGTGGAAGCGAGAAACTTGACTGCTGCCCAGAGCAATTCGAGAAACTCGTTCCCCGTTGATTGTGGCGGGCATAGCTTCAAAAATTCGCCCCAAAGCGATGGGTAAGTCGAGTATCGGGGATCGACAATCCCCCGTCGCTGTATCGTTCCAAGTCAGTCGCAGGCGCAAGGGTTGAGAATTCATGATTATTTTTTAAACATCAGCCGTCAATCGATTTTAGATTTTAGATTTTAGATTTTAGATTTTAGATTTTAGATTTTAGAATTGAAGCATTGACCCCACGGATAAATTCGGGGGCGCCTTTATCGGATACAGGTTTTTTATTTCTGGACGGATGAATCCGGGGGCTTGTATCCTCGATGCTTTCGGTCAGCTTTGAGCTTTCTGCAAAAAAGATTTTAAAATTTGAGAGTGTTTAGCGGATAGCCCTATTTTCCCTTTTTCAAACCCTCACGGAGAGAGCATCACACTCGCCGCCGCCGCCAAAGAAGTACCGCACCACGGACACCCCGCACTCAACTGCGCGTAAGGCGAAATTCGGCTGCACTTGGGACACTGCAAACCATATTTTGAAGGACCCGTAGGCCCAGAGTTACCCAGTGCGGGAGGCAAGAGCAAAACTGTCTGCGGCGCGGCTACCTGCACCTCTGTGACCTTCACCACCTCGATTTCCACTTCGCCTAAATGAATGCGACTTCCCAATCTCAATTTTGCTTCGCCTTGGGTGAGAAATTTTCCGTCTACCAGGGGCGGATTGCTTTGGCGCAAATTCCGCACTGCATACTCCTGCAATTCCTGATTAAAAAATATTTCAACGTGCAGACCCGATACGCTCGGATGCGAAAATACTATATCGCACTTCGCCGGGTCGCGCCCGATCCTCACGGTTCCCGGATTTTTGCTCGGCTGTCCGTTTTGAATCGTCTGAGTTTGACGCACCCCAGCTTCTGTCCATGCTAAAGTGAGCTGGTTTGTCATGATTCTATAGTTTCCTGAAAAATATTACCAATCTAACTCTTCTGACGAACGTCCTTACTACAAACTTAATTAGAATTATTGAGGCGGACTAGATATTGCGTTCTGAAAATATTATGTGCAGCTAAACAAAAAAGCCCCGACTTCGGGGCTTTTAACGCTCGGATTTACCTTTTTTTGAGAGACTGACTCACGCTTGCCAGTTGTTCTTTCCCGCAAAATTCTTGACCCCAGTGCAGCTTTGTTCAAGATTGGTCAGCGATTCCTAAAAACTAGACCTCTTGCAAAAATCCTTTTCATCAATTGATGGGACGGGCAAGATGCCCGTCCCACAAGAGTTATTTTTTCTTGTGGGATGGGCATCTTGCCCGTCCTAATTATTTTTGCCAGAGGTCTACTAATTGCTGCGGGGGTTTTCGCGGCGTTGCGAAGCTTTGGTGCGCTAGCGACGATTTTTGGAGGTTGGCCGATCGAACTCGCTGTGAGAATTCGATCGCCCCACCTCCTCAAACGCTCCGTGTCAGGCGTGGTGACTCTCAAGCTGCAACAAAGCCATCTTTCGTTGCACCGAAAGCGTTAAGAGACTTAAGCTTCGCTCTTGCGGCTTTTCCGGCCGCCTTCGCGACCAATTTGAGCCATGTGTTCGCGATTTCTGCTGACAGCTTCGCCACCTTTTTGACCAGCTTGTCTGGCTTCTTCAGAGGTGAATTCGTGTGCAGTTCCTTTCTCGTGTGCAGCTTTTCCGCCTTTGCTAGCAATTGCGCGCTGTTTTTCTGCGTCCATAGAAGCGAATCCGCGTTTGCTTTTCTCAGCCATGACTGTCTCCTTGTTTTTTTCTGATTTTTTAGCTCGATCGCGCCTTCGCCTCCCACTGTCGCGGGTACTCCAAGTCAGTGGTGAGATATCAGACGGTAAAGTATGAAACGTCATCTGACGAATGTAAACTTTTGGTTTAAGTCGCAGGATGACTATCTCATAATTTCCAACTGTGAACTAAAAATAGTTCACGCCCGGACACTGTAGTTACATCCGCCAATGTTTAAGCAGGTTACTGTCTTTCAATCATTCTATAAATCTCCCAACTTTTATACCTCTTTCTCAGGTATAGTCATTCTTTAGTTCGCTGGAAGGATGGAACCAAAAGCTGATTGGCGATACACTCAGAGGATTTTTCGACACTTGCCGGCGACACCTCAAAAATTAAAAGTCCAAAGAGGGATGCTTTTTTTGTCTTTTTACTTTTCATTTTTTTGACGCCTTGGGGGCTTGCCAGTTATCGGAGATGTTAGTTGGTCTGCCGATCGAGTTGTTTCTGGCAAGCGATATTTCGGGGCGCAGCGCAGGACGTACTCGATCGCGCTTATCAAGTTTACCTTATGACCGATCGAAACATAAATCGGTTTTACCCCTGTTTGCGTCCTTAGCGCTGCGCCTACCGTCGATCCTTCTAGCAGCAAGGGCTGCCAACTGCCCCGTTCGCTCCCTACTTCTGAATGTTCTCCAATAAATCGATTTTTGGCAACTCCGATCGTCGCAATCCCTGTCAGAACCCCCAAATGGCAGGCAAGACCGAACCTGCGGGGATGAGCTAGTCCTTGACCGTCGCACAATATCAAGTCTGGTTTCAAACTGATATTTTCCAAAGCTTCGAGGACTGCCGGCACTTCTCGAAAAGACAGGAAACCGGGAATGTAAGGAAAAGTTGTAGGACTGCGAACCACAGCCTGCTGCTGCAACTGCAAGTCGGGAAAGCTCAGAATTGTTACAGCGGCCCGCGATACGTCGTCTGCACTGTCGTAGCCGACATCTACGCCTGCGACGTACCGAACTGTGTCCAGTTGATTTTCGGTAATTACCTCTGACCGAAGCTGTTCTTGAATGGCGATCGCCTCTTCAATTGTCTCCGGCCAAGGGTGTCGCTGCAACATTTGACATCTTTATTCAACCGTTCTCATCTAAGCTTAACTTATTTTCGGGCATTTTTAAAATCAGATTTTTATCGTTTGTCGCTATAAATTCACAACTTGCACAAGGAGTCTTTTTTTCTACTCAGGAGGGTTGAGCAAGGCGGGCCGATGCCAATTCTACAAATAGAGTCTGTAGGTCGGAGAGTGAAATTCTATCTTTCGCTTGTGCTTGAACCAACCCCCAAAGGTTTTATCGGCACGCACATCCAATTTTATACTCAAAATTTACCAGAAAAAATTGGTTTAAAGCCCAAAGCCTGATCGGGAGAAATAAAAAGAAGACTATTCATTACTCCAATTCTCTTCCTTCCAGGTAGAGGTCGCTATCCCAGGTCAACTGTCAACTGTCAACTGTCAACTGTCAACTGAAAAAAAATACCTATTTGATGCTAATTTTTTAGCTTTCTAGAAAGCTTTCTCTTTCCGATCGCCCTTTTATCGCTTGTCGGAGAGCGATCGAGCTACCTCTTTACTTCTTCTCTATCTAAAATCATCCCCCTTGTCAAGATGAGTGCAACATTTATTCATCAATAATCTCACCTAGCTACAAGTGCCATTGTTTATCCCCGCTCATCGATCTAAGAGGTTCCCAGACCCTCACAACTATATGACTTTTATGAAAAAAACAAATGAATTTATGAGTTGTTGCACCATTAACATGAAGTTATAATTTTAGATAAGAGACAATAGAACACTAACATCCAGTAACAAAACTTAGCTGAATTCTAGCTGAATTAAAATATGAAAACCATGCAAAGTGTTCGGTACAACCTAGCTCTCTACATCGTCGGTGGCATCGTCTTCATCATCGCCGCCTTAATTTTCAAACCTTTTGCCATCGTCGGCGCAGGGGAACGCGGCGTCATGATGCGCTTCGGCAAAGTTCAAGACGCGATCTTAGATGAAGGCATCCACCCGATTTTACCGATCGTCACCTCTGTAAAAAATCTGAGCGTGCGGGTACAAAAAACAGATTTGAAAGCAGATGCAGCATCCAAAGATTTGCAAAGCATTACTACAGATTTGGCAGTCAACTGGAATGTTGACCCTGCCAAAGTAAATCAAGTTTTCCAACAAATAGGAGACACAGAACAAATTGTTACCAGCATTCTGAGTCCGGCAATTTCGGAAGTTCTCAAAGCAGCAACTTCTAAAAAAACCGCCGAAGAAATTATCACTAAGCGCACGGAACTCAAAACAGAAATCGACAACAGCCTCAAAAAGCGTTTGGAACCTTACGGGGTCATTGTCAGAGATGTTTCGTTAATAAATTTTGGCTTTTCCCCAGAATTTAGCAAAGCCATCGAATCCAAACAAATAGCAGAACAAGAAGCTAAACAAGCAGAATTTACAGTTAAAAAAGCAACCCAAGATGCTCAAGCCGCAATTAACCGGGCTAAAGGTCAAGCCGAGGCTCAGCGCTTGCAGCGGCAAACATTAACTCCCGAAATTTTGCAGCAGCAAGCGATTGAAAAATGGAATGGCCAGTTTCCGACAGTAATGGGAGGAGGCGGAACTTTGCCGTTAATTAATATTGCGCCGCCGAGTTCTCAAGCTGCAACTCCTGCTAAATAATATCGTTTCCGGTTGCATGGGAATCATAAAATCGAGTCAACAGTCAACAGTCATTCCGGTGCAACCGGAATTGATATAAGCTGCTGCAGATCATGATTGCTAGGGTGCGGGGAGAAGGGAAGAGGGGGAGAGAGTCTGAGGGGGAGAAGAATAGACGCTTTTTTACTGCGGAAGTGAAGATGTGGTTTTTTTAAATGCCGAACAGCAAGGGTAGAAAATACAATTAACCACTAAGGTGAAATCCCGCTTACTTAGGAATGAGAATTAAATAACTTGCATTTTGGCGTTGCTTAATCAGGGTATGAAAAAGAACTACGCAAAAATCCAGAAGCTTTGTGGACAATGGTTTTTATGATTTGCATATTTAGCCGTTCATACCGTAAATCAGCAACGCCTAACTTGCATTTTTTGTAGGTTGGGTTGAGGAACGAACCCTCCGTTTCACTCCGCCCAACAATCAAGCGTGGCGTTGGGTTTCGTTCCACGGGCCCAACCTACGGAAGTTATTTAATCCACGATCCTTAAAGGCCCAGATACAATTTACGTGGCGCGAACCCTGAAAAACGCTAAAGTAAGAGGCAACTCGGAAATTGTAAAGGTTTGCTTGAAACTTCGGCTGATGGGAGATCGCGAGAACCAGTCAATTTCTAATTTAGGTGAAGTGGGGAGTGCCGATCGCCATACTGCATCAGAAGCACTGTGGCTGCGCGATCGAGCCTTGGCAGCTACTAGCAGCGGCATTGTCATTGCTGACGCCAATGCACCCGACTGTCCCATAATTTATTGCAATCCGGCCTTTGAACGGATGACCGGTTACTGCGCCAGTGAAATCTTGGGGCGCAACTGCCGATTTTTGCAAGGTCCGGATACCGATCGAACTACCGTAGCTAACATCCGCGACGCCTTGCGCCAAGGTAGAGAACTGCAAGTGACAATCAAAAATTACCGCAAAAACGGCACTTTTTTTTGGAACAAATTGTCGCTATCTCCCGTGCGAGACGACAGCGGTAATTTGACTCACTTCGTCGGAACTCAGTCCGACTTATCCGAACGTATCGAAGTGCAGTCCGCATTGCAGCAAGCTAACGACCAACTGCAAACGATTTTGGAAGCAGTTCCGGGCATAGTATCTTGGATTACGTCGGATTTGCGCTATTTGGGGGTTAACCAGCACTTAGCTAAACTGCACAATTTGTCGCCGTCGGCCTTTGTCGGTCAAGATATCGGTTTTCTGGGCGCTAGCTCGGATTTTCACTCTTTTGTGGTGGAGTTTTTTGCCGGCGACGCTACAGAAGCGGTTAAAGAACTCAGCGCTAAGGTGAAAACCGACGGCGGACTGTCGGCGGGACACTATTTGATTGTGGCTCAAAAGTACGATCGGGGGAACG
Organism: Microcoleus sp. A003_D6; assembly: GCF_036702825.1. Lineage (NCBI taxonomy): Bacteria > Bacillati > Cyanobacteriota > Cyanophyceae > Oscillatoriales > Microcoleaceae > Microcoleus > Microcoleus sp. A003_D6. The sequence goes on from NZ_JAUBWA010000054.1 coordinate 15,453, forward strand.
CAGCTTGTCTGGTAGGGATTGACATTACCGAGCGCAAACGGGCAGAAGAAGCTCTGGTGCTGACTCGCAAGGCGGTGGAAAGTTCGAGCGATGCGATCGGCATCAGCGATGCTTCGGGCACTCACATCTATCAAAATCCAGCGTTTTCTCAGCTATTTGAATGGGAAACCGCAGAGGAACTTAAACTCGCTGGAGGTATACCGACAGTTTTTACTGACCCCGCAGTCGCCTCGCAGGTACTCGACACGATCGCCCGGGGTTATTCTTGGTCTGGTGAAGTTACCAACCTCACTAAAAGCGGCGAGATTGTGCAAGTGCTGCTGCGGGCCGATGCTATTAAAGACCCCACAGGGACAATTGTCGGTCTGATTTACATGAATACCGACATTACCGATCGCAAGCGCACGGAACAAGAGCTGCGGCAAAGGGAGAAGCGCTTTCGATCGTTGATTGAAAATGCTAGAGACATTATTGTGATTCTCGACGAGAAAGGCTTTTGCCGCTATGTTTCTCCTTCGCAAGAGCGGATTTTGGGCTACGCAACGGCGGAAGTGCTCGGCCGGTCTGTATTTGACTTGATTCACCCTGACGAATTGCCGATGCTGGATCAAGTGTTTAAAGGTGTCCTCCAAATGCCGAGTATTGGCCTGGGAATGGCGGAATACCGAGTGCAGCACAAGGACGGTTCCTGGTGCGTGTTGGAAGCGGTGGCGACGAATTTGCTTGCCGAACCTTCGGTGCGGGGAATTGTGGTCAACTGTCACGATGTGACTGAGCGCAAGGCGACTGAAGAACAATTGTTGCACGATGCTTTGCACGATGCGCTGACGGAGTTGCCGAACCGCGCTTTGTTGACTGACAGGTTGGGGCAAGCTTTTGCCCGCGCGAAACGGCATCCGAGCTATCACTTTGCGGTGCTGTTTCTGGATTTGGACAGGTTTAAGGTGATTAATGACAGCCAGGGACACCGCACGGGCGATCGGCTGTTGGTGGCTGTGGCTCGCCGTCTCTTGACTTGTTTGCGGCCAGGCGATACGGTGGCTCGCGTGGGGGGAGATGAGTTTGTGATTTTGCTGGAGGAAATTCAAGGTGTTGATGAGGCGATCGCCCAAGCAAAGGAAATTCTCAGGGCGATCGAGCGGCCGCTGAATTTGGAAGGTAGTAAAGTTTTAATTACTGCTAGCATCGGCATTGCTTTGAGTAATGACAAATATCAGTGGCCTGGAGATATTTTGCGCGATGCTGATATTGCGATGTACCGGGCAAAAGCTCTCGGTAAAGCTCGCTACGAAGTGTTTACGAGTGCGATGCACACTCGGGCTGTGGCTTTGATGCACTTGGAACACGATTTGCGGGAGTCGGTTGAAGAATTGAATTTGAAATCTTCGATAGTAGATATCGGAAATGGGGCGGTGCAGGAAAACTCGCCGATGAGCGAAATCGATCGGAGGTTGGAGCATCCGAAATCGCAATTTGCTCCGTTTAAATTGGAATGTCCTTTTACTGTTTATTATCAGCCGATCGTTTGTTTGAAAAGCGGCTCAGTTATCGGATTTGAGGCGCTGGTGCGCTGGCTGCACCCGGAACGGGGTTTAGTTTCGCCGATGGAATTTATTGCGATGGCGGAGGAAACAGGGTTAATTACGCCTTTGGGTTTGTGGGTTTTGAACGAAAGCTGCCGCCAAATTATTAAGTGGCAGAGTTTGAATTTACCTGTGGGAAATTCGCGGCTGACAGTAGCAGTAAATCTTTCCGGGAGGCAGTTTTCGGAACCGAGCTCGATCGAGCAAATTAAGCAAGTTTTGCTGGAAACTGGTGTTGATACTCGCTGTTTGAAGTTGGAGATTACTGAGACTGTGGTGATGGAAGATGGGGAAGCGGCGGTGGCGATGCTTTCGCAGTTGAGAGAGTTGGGGATTGAGCTGTGCATTGATGATTTTGGCACTGGTTATTCGTCTCTGAGTTATTTGCACAGGTTCCCGATTAATATTTTGAAGGTCGATCGCTCTTTTGTCAGTCGCATCGGGGAAACAGGCGAAAATTTGGAAATCGTGCGGGCGATCGTCATGCTAGCGCGCAGTTTGGGGATGGAGGTAGTGGCAGAAGGTGTCGAAACCGCCGTCCAATTGGCTCAAATGCGGGCGATCGGCTGCGAGTACGGTCAGGGGTACTTTTTCTCTAAACCTCTCGACAGCGAGGCAGCTACAGCCTTGTTGAGGCGATCGCCCAAATGGTAATCCGATCTACAATAGAAACTGTATAAAAGTAAACTCATACCAAAACCTATGTCTCAATCGATCGCCCCAGTTTTAGAAGAAAAGCAAATTGATACTTCCCCAACTTTAACCTTTGAAGAATACCGAGTTTATCAAGGAGATATAGATGTACAATATGAACTGTACAAAGGCAAATTAATCCCGATGCCAACAGCAGCAGTTTTACACATCAAAATTTGCGAATACTTAGTTTACAAATTGCAGCGTTACATAGCCACTCACAATCTCGACTTAGTAGTAAAAACTGGTTTGGGAGTAAGAACAGATGAAGACAAATCGCGCATCCCCGATGTAGTCGTCTGCACTAAAAGTCTTTTAGAACAAGCTGGTGCTCGACCCGGTGCAGGCATCCTCGATTTTGATGAAAAGCCACTGTTAGTGGTAGAGGTGGTGAGTCAAGATCGGCGTGCAGATTACGTAATCAAACGGGGAGAGTACGAATTAGCAAATGTGCCGGAATATTGCATAGTTGACTATAAAAATGGCAAGCAAAAAATTCGGCTTTTTGCATTAATTGAAGGTGAAGATGGTTACACATATACAGATTACTTACCGGGAGAAGAAATGGTCTCTGTAGTATTTCCCGATCTGATTTTATCAGTGGATGAAATACTAAACCCGCCATTGGTAGAGGAGTTAATTAACGCAGAAAAAGCACGGTTACTGGAACTTGGACAGGAAGCTGCAACGGAGCGTCAACGCGCCGACGAGGAGCGTCAACGCGCCGACGAGGAGCGTCAACGTGCTGAGGAAGAGCGTCAACGCGCCGACGAGCAGCTTCAACGCGCTGAAAGATTAGCAGCGAGGTTGCGGGAATTGGATATAGATCCCGATACTGTTTAGTATTCGTAGGGTGCGTCGCTGGAAAAATATTTTGCATTAAATAGACAATATTATAGCGACGCACCTGACACATCGGGTGATTGAATAGAATAGTTTAGTATTCGTAGGGTGCGTCGCTGGAAAAATATTTTGCATTAAATAGACAATATTATAGCGACGCACCTGACAC